>CAZDGT010000161.1:0-20822 GCA_964504905.1 uncultured Bordetella sp.
TACCACTTGGTCTCGACGCTCTTGTGTTTGGCTGGCATCAGAATCTCCTATTGCGAAACGGGACGTCCGCCAATGTGCGCAGGATCTTTCTTGTCCGCGTCGAGAATGGCATCTCCGAGATTGCCCTTGCGCCCCATGGCGGCGTCGGTGTCACGCGTCTGACGCGGACCCCGCTGGAAGGTGCGCTGGCGCTGCATTTCCATTTGGCCTTGGGACGCGAGGCGATCGGAAGTGAAGGCGTTCATGAGGTCGACCAGATCGTCGATCTCCGGTTCGGTCAAGCCCAGCCGCTGGATGCCGCCATCCAGGAACTGATTCGGCTCGCCGCCTTTGTTGTAGTGATCGATCACATCCCAAAGCGTCGCCTGGCTGCCGTCATGCATATACGGTGCGGTCAAAACGATTTCGCGCAGGCCAGGCGTTTTGAAAGCGCCGATGTCGGAACGGTTGTGAGTCACCAGGAAACGTCCGAGCTCGCTCGCGTCGGTTTCGAGAGCCAGGCGGTCGAGCTCCTGAGCATTAGTGGGGGCGTTGGCGGCGCGCATGGCTAGTTGCGTAAAATCCTGCTTGTGCGCGGCGACGCCGATGTTGTGGAAATGATTGTCGCTGAAAAACGGCGTGGTGGGATTAAATCCGTGGCAAGTGTTGCAGCGGCCTTTGCCGTTGAACAGCGACCAGCCGCGGCGCTGGGAAGTAGTGAGAGCGTCTTCCTTCCCCCGCAGGAAGCGGTCGATAGGGGCTTCGCCCGAAACCCGGGTTCGTTCAAACGCGGCAATGGCGCGGGCCATATCATCCCAGTTGACCGCGTGGCCGAAGACCCGTTTGAACGCGTCGACATATTCGGGAATGGCGGCGAGCTTGGCGACCACATCCTTGGGATCTTTCTGCCCCATTTCGATGGGATTCAAGATCGGCATTTTGGCTTGATCTTCTAGCGACGCGGCGCGGCCATCCCAGAACTGTGTGCTGAAGAACACTGTGTTTAGGATGGTGGGGGCGTTGCGTTTGCCGGTCTGATCGCGAATACCCTTGGCAGTCTCGGTACGGACGGTGAATCCGGTCTGGGGGTCGTGACAGGTGTTGCAGGCCACGGTGTTATCCGCTGACAGACGTTTGTCGTCGAACAGCATATCGCCGAGCTCAGCCTTGGCCCGGGTAGTGGGATTGTCGGCGGGAGTCACAAACTTGATGAATTCCGGGGAAATGGGCGACGGCGCGCTCTGCGCCCGCGCCGGCGAAAGCGGCACGGCCAGCAGCGCCGCGCAGCCGAGAGCGGAAAAATAGAAACGCCTCATATCTGGACAACACCCGGTTGCTAGAATTATTCCCAAGCCAGGGAATTTATTTGCCGGCGATGGGTTGACAGACATAAGGAGGCAAATTCTGGATTCGTTCGGAGATGCGCTCTTAGCGTGCCACGCTTCGATTTACCGTTATGCGCGCGCGCTGTGCCATGACCCGGTGGAAGCCGAGGAGTTGGTGCAGGAGACGTTTCGCCGCGCACTGGCAGCCAAACGGCGGCCGGCGGCTCTGACGCTCGAATCCGTGCGGCCTTGGATGTTTACCATCTTGCGCAATCACTGGCACAATCGGGCGCGGCATCGCAAAGACGACGCCGATCTGGAAGCGGGCAGCGAAGTGGCGACGCTTGAAACTCCGGAGAGCATCGTTTCGCGGCGCTTCCTGCAATCGGAAGTGCGCGACGCGCTGGACGCGCTGCCGCCGGCCTACCGTGAAGTGATTGTGCTGCGCGAGATGGAAGGGCTCTCCTACGGTGAAATCGCCGCGCTGCTGGATTGCCCGGTGGGAACGGTGATGAGCCGGCTGGCGCGTGGCCGCATGCAGTTGCGGCAAATGTTTCTGAGCATGGCGCCGCGTGCGCGGAAAGCGGTGCAATCGTGAACTGCCCGCAAGCCCGGCACGAGTTGCACGCCTACGTCGACGGCGAACTTGCGGCGGCGGAGACGCTGGCCCTCGAAGCTCACCTGGTGGAATGCGCCGGGTGCCGCGAAGAGTTTGAGACGTTGCTGGCAAGCGTCGAAACAGTGCGGGGCGCGGGCGGGCTGTATGAGCCTCCGCAAGCCTCGCGCGAACGTGTAACACGTTTGGTTACCCATCATCATCGGCGGCTGCGCTGGTGGCGCGTGGGGGCTGCGGTTTCGCTGGTGACGATTCTTTGCGGGGGATACGCTCTGTTGAACCAGCGTCTGGAATCTCGCGACCGCTTCGCGGCGTTTGCAGCGGAGGCGCACTTACGTTACGCGCGCGGGGCCATGCCGCTGGACATTTACTCGGATCGGCCAGCGGCGGTAGCGGACTGGCTTTCCGACCGCCTGCCTTTCCGGCTGACGCTGCCGAATTATCCCGAGCCTGCGGGACAGGCCAAGAAATACGTGCTGGCGGGAGCGCGGCTGCAGCAGTATGGTGAAAACGACGTCGCCTACCTGGCCTACCGCATGGATGGCCGTCCTATTTCGCTGCTGATCGCTTCGTCGACGCGGATCGTGCCCAGGGGCGGCAGCGTGTACCAATCGGGCGGACTGACGTTCCACAGCAATTCCGAAAAGGGACTGCAGACCATCACGTGGGTGGACCGCGGGCTTAGCTATGCGCTGGTGTCCGATCTCCACTCGGTAGGTGCCGAGTCCTGCGTGGTGTGCCACGGTGGCGCGGGCGAAGATCGCAAATTCGCGCCGCTACGGCCGAAATTGTGAGAGATCCCTACAGCGACGGCAGCAGCACTAACGAACTTCTTGGAAACGCGAACTTGTGGCCGAGTTCATCAATGACGTCCACCTGCGAAATATATTCGCCGGGCTGGAGGCGACTCAGCGGGATCTGGAAACTGAACGGGGCGACGCCGGGGCGCGAGGTGGCGAGTTTATCCACGCGCACGGGCCGCGAGGTATAGGCTTTGCGCGCGCCCTGTAACAGCTCGATCGCGGCATAGATATTGGGCGTCTTCTGGTCCGGGTCGATGCTCGGGTCGTAGACCTCAAAGTAAACGTAGAGTGTCTGGTCTGTGCGAAACACGCGGGTGATGCTGGGCACCAGCTTTTGCCCGTCCTGCACCAGCGGATGGTTGGTCAGCAGCTTCTTGTTGTTGTCGGCCGCGCCCACAGCTGCGGAGACCGCCTCGCGCTGACTGCTGAGGATCACCGAGCTTACCCGCAGCGCCTTGCCGGAGTTGAGATCGGGCACGGCGAATTTGGTTTCAAACGTTCCCATCTTGCCGCCAAGGCCCTCGCGCGCGAGAAACGTCAGGCTGTAGCTGCCGGAGGCGAGCGTGAGCCCGCTATCGTATTGCATGTAGCGGCGGTCGATCTGCGCGGCGTTGGCTTCGTTGAGCTTGACGGTGATCTGATCGCGCACGCCTCCCACCAGGCGCCCGCTCGAATCGCGCACCTGCCCGATGAAGTCGAGATCGTTGGTCTGGTTCGCTCCCTTCTTCGAATAACCGATGGCGGAACCGGGCAGCTTCACGGAGATGGGGATGAAGTAGCGATCCTTGGCAACACGGAAATAGTCGACTTCAAGCGCAAGCGGCAGTTCACTGACCGGATCGCCCAGCGTGAGAGCTTCCTCAAGCTGCCGTTCCTTGTCGGCGGAGGTGAACTTGGCGAAAGTCTTGGAGCCATAGTAACCCTTGCGGTAATCCAACTTGGCCTGACTGTTGCTTGCGAGTTTGATCTGCACGCGGCGATACTTGCCGTCAGCGGCGGTGTTTGAGGAATAGTAGCCGATGATGTAATAGCTGCTAATGTCTTCCTGAGCCTGACGAATTCCCAAGGTCAGATCGTTGGAATCGAGCAGCGCCTTGCCGCCGGTGTCGGAGGCGAGCGTGGAAAGCGTCTCCTGCGAATCGTTAAAACTGGCGCGGCGATTATTCTGGCTGGTGCCGGTGAGGATTCCGGTGCCGCGCGGCGAAGCGACACTGGCGTCACCGCCTGGGGCTTCCGCCACGAGACCGCGCGCGTCTACCGGGTAGAAGGAAACGTTGGCGCGGACCGCGGCGTTGACGGTGGTTTTGAGCTGGGACTGATTTTCGATGCCGGTCTTTTCGACGCCGCTTGAAAAATAGATAAGCGCTTTCTTCTCCGGATAGATGCTCAGCTTGCGTGCGGCATCTTCGAGCGCCGTGAGCTTGCGGTCAGTGTTAAAAATGTTGAACTCGGTTTGATCGGCGACAAACGCGCCGCTGTCATCGCCTTCATCGGCGGCGGTGGCAGCCATTCCCTGCAGGTCACTCGAATCGCCGAGCGCAAGGCCGCGCAGCGTTTGGATCAGCAGATCGCGGTCATCCGTGAAATCCTGCACCATGCGGAATTTGCTGCCGAAGGTCATCACGCCCGCAAGGTCCGCGGCCGTCATCTGCGTTTGCACCCATTTGATGGCGGCTTCCTGAGCGCGCGCTTGTTCCAGGGGCTGCATGGATGTCATGTCGAAGAACAGTCCGATGAGGCGGCGGTCCTGATAGCGTTTTGGATCGCGAGGGGCCTGTGTGTTAACCGATGCACCAGGAGCCGGCGCGGGGGCGCGTTCTTCCAGTGTTTGCGGCCGCTGCGAGAATGACATCGGGGTGAGCGGATCGGAGCTCAGCTCCTGCTGATCGAAGACCGTGATCTGTTGGGGCACGCCGTCTTCGAGCAACTGAAAATCTTCCTTCTTGAGATTCGTGATGGGGCGGCCGGACTTGTCCTTGACGGAGACGTTGATCACCACCAGCTTGGTGTCGACGACAAAGGTTGCGTCCTGCGCCAGCAGAAGCGAAGCGGCTACGAAGAAAAGAGCCCGTTTCATCAGAAGTTAAACCTAAGGGTCGCGCTCAGGCTGCGCATGCTGCCCGCGGAAAGCGGCACGCCATAGGTGAGCGCGTTGACAACCGTGCCGATGCCCGTGATATTCACGTGGTTGGTTAGGTTGTTCGCATCCACGCGGAATTGCAGGCGCAGCCGTTCGTGGAGAGTAATCGTCCGCTGTAGCGAGAGATTCATGGAGAAGGTGCCTGGACCAGTGATCGTATTGCGGCCGGCGTTGCCAAATTGCCCGGGCAGGGGAGTGGTGAAGGCTGCGAGATTGAAGAAGCCGGAACCAATGTCGACGGGGAGTCCGGTGGCCTGCGCGCGGCCGCTGCCGATGGTGCCGGTGCCCGCGACATCGGATTGATTGCCCAGCACGCGCGCCGTCAGAGGCGTGCCGGTCTGAAGAGTCACGCTGCCCGAGAGGGTCCAATCTTTGAGTGCGGTCTCCAGGAATTTCTTATTCGTCAGGAAGCCGTTGGAACCTACCGGCGATTGCATCACATAATTCAGAGAGAAATTATGGCGGCGGTCGAAGCTGGAAAGCCCGCGCTCCGCTGCCAGGTTGAAAAAATTCTGCGCCACAGTGTTACCGGCGCCGCCAAGAGTAGAAGAGTTGTCGATGGATTTTGCGAACGTGTACTGCAGATTCGCGGAGAGGCCGCGGCGGAATCGGCGATTCAGGCGCGTCTGCAATGCGTGATAGATGGAGTTGCCGACGGGTGTGTCGTATGTGAAGCCGGTGGCGTTGCCAATCTTCTGGCGTTCCTGGGCCGTAAGCACGGATCCCGGAGGCGCCTGGTTGGGTATCTCCTGAATGTCGAGGCGCGTGCCCTTGGTGCCAAGATAGTTGATTTCGCCGATCAGAGCCCCCGGCAACTCGGACTGAAAGCCGACATTCCACGTCTGCGCGTACATGGTGCGATAGTTTCGATCGACGGCAAATGTGTTAAGAATCGTCTTGCCCTCGGGTGTTACGGTGAGGCCGGTGGCAAGGGTCAGCGGATTCGAGGTGCTAGTATTTACCGACGTCGATTGCGCGAAGGGTGGCTGCGCGGAGAGCCGCGCGGTGAACTGATCGTAAATTCCGGGATTGTAGTAAATGCCGTAGCCAGCGCGCACGGTACGATTTTTACGATTCCATGGCTTCCATGCGAGCGCTGTGCGCGGAGCAAAGTTATTGCGGTCGGGATTGATCAGCCCGCTGGGAAAAGCTCCCGCGTAGACGCCGGGCTGCGACGGTGTGACCACGGAGACGGCAGCAAAACCGGGCGCAATATCCAAGTTGGCGATGTGGCCGTACTTTTCGTGCCAAGGCGCGAAGTATTCATAGCGCAAGCCCAGGTTCAGCGTCAGATTGTTGCGGACGCGATAGTCATCCTGCGCGAACACGTTAAACGCGTTGGTGCGGAAATAGGTGCTCGAGCTCCCGTAGCGAATGGAATTGGATTGCGGAAGGCCGATGAGGAAGTCCGCGAAATCGAGGCCTGTGCCGGTAACCGGCTGGCCATTGGCATTGATCTGGCTAGTGGCGAGTCCACTGAAATTGAAAGTGCCACGGCCATTGGCGTCGGTAATTGTATTGCGGAGGTAGTGGGTCATCCCGCCGCCGAAAGTCCAGTTGTGGTTGCCGTGGCGAATGGAAAAACTCTCCGTGAAGCCGAAATTCGCGATGGCGCTTTTCGACGGGCTGCCATCGGTGAGCGAGCCAAAGTTAGTGAAGGTGAGTGTTGGCGGCCCAAAATTGACTGGGTTCGATGAAGTGCCCTGGATACCCAGGATTGCCGCCACGTCCACGCCGTTGGCGAAGAACGGTGTGGTGAGGGCAGTGTTGCGGCTAAAAGTGCCGGTGAAGTTCTGCAACATCCCCGCTCCGAACGTGTGCCGGTAGTTCACATTTGCGTTGACGCCATTTCCGCTGGATGGATCGATAAAACCAAAGTTCTGGATATTTTGCGAATTGCGGCCTTGCCAGTTCACCCCCACGCTCAGCTGATCGCGGCGCGAAAGTGTCTGGCTGACGCGCGCGTTCAGGTTCTGATTGTTGTTTGGAACGGCGGCGATCAGCCGGTAGTTATTTACAGTGCCGGGCTGGTTGGGCACGGGGATGTAGCTGAGCAGTCCTTGCGCGATGGAGCTGATCTGAGGGATGCGATTGCCGGGGAAGGGAAGGCCTGTAGCGGGGTTAAACAAAATGGAGTTGACCGCCGAGAAATCACCGTCGCGCTCAGCCAGCGTCGGTACGGTGCCGGTAAGATTCATGCCGTTCCGCGACAGGTTGCCGTTGTAGTTGACGAAGAAGAAAGTGTTCGGCGAGCGGAACAGTTTGGGGATTTCCAGCGGCCCGCCCAGGGTGAAGCCGAAGCGGTTCTGTGCGTAAGCGGCCTTGGTATCGGATTGCCCGTTCAAAGAGAAAGGTGAAGCGTCGAGTGCGGAGTTACGCAACGTGTAATACACGGAGCCGCGAATTTGCTGCCGTCCCGCGTTGCGGCGATTGCCGATGAAGCCACCGAGTCCCCCGGGTCCGCCACGTGCCCCCGGGCCGCGCGCACCAGGGCCGCGCCCGCCAAACCCGCCGCCACCAAATCCACCACCACCGAAGCCCCCGCGTCCGCCGCCGAATCCTCCGCCGCCCCCGAATCCACCGGGAGGTCCACCACCGGGCCCCGCAGTCTGCGCGCCCGCGCCACCTTGTCCAGGAACTACCGCTGCACCGCCCGCTGCCGCGCCATTTCCGAAGGGGCCGCCGAAGGCGTTGAGACCTTGATCGGGCACGAAGTCCGATGCTTGTGTTTGCAGTCCCGTGCTGAGGCTGCCGTTGACCAGGAACGATTCGTTGGCTCCGCCGGCGTTTGCCTGCTGCAGCGCCGCGACATCGACCGGCTCAGCCGTGGCGTCTGGCGGTGTAGCTTGCGAGCCATCCGTTTGCGTTGAGGGGGCCGGCTCGGCTGCGGGATTGGCAGTGGGTGGGGCGTTTGCTGCGCTAGGTCGCCCGGCGACGCCGCCGCGGCCTGCGCCGCCTGCGCGATTTCCGAAACCGCCACCGCCGAAACCACCTCTTCCTCCAGTTGCCGCGAAGGTCCCGACTTGCAGGGTGAAGTCAATCTTCGTTGGAGTCGCCGCCACCTGAACTTCACGCTTTTGGGGGGCGAAGCCGAACATGGCGACGTCGACGGTCCACGCACCCGGAGTCATGTTGGCGATGGTGAAGTCGCCTTTGGCGTCTGTCAAAGTGGTGAGAATGCGGTCACCCTGCGTAGCGCGCACGGTAGCGCCCGGCAGGGCCTGGCCTTCCGATTTCACGGTGCCTGTCTGCGCCCATGCCAAGGAAGACGCTGAGGACAGAAGGAGAACCGTAACTGTAAGCACACGCATATACACTTGTTTGATGTCCTGGAGCGACCCTGAGGTTACATCAACGAATGTAACAATAGGACATCCCACAAGGAAACGTATGAAGTGGATCGTAGCGGCCGCTGAGCCCAACAGCGTGGCAGCCTTGGCCTCGGCGCTCGGCATCTCCCTGCCGGCTGCGCGCGTACTGTGCGCCCGCGGACTTGGCGACGCGCCGTCAGCGCGGCGATTCTTGCAGCCATCCGCGACGGATTTGTACGATCCATTTCTGCTTAAGGACATGCAGGCAGCGGCAGTGAGGCTGGCTCGTGCAATCGCGCAAAAGGAACCAATCCTTTTATATGGGGACTACGACGTAGACGGCACTAGTGCCCTAGTAGTCCTGAAGAAAGTGATCGATCTGGCGGGTGGTGTCGCAACCTGCTTCGTGCCGCACCGCATTCGAGACGGCTATGGCATGAAGAGTGAGGCAGTGGAAGACGCGGCGGCCCTGGGCGTCAAGCTGATCGTCAGCGTGGATACCGGGATTCGCGCGGGCCCGGTCGTGGAGCACGCGGCGGGACTCGGAATCGATGTCATCGTAACGGATCACCATTTGCCGGAGGCCGAGTTGCCGCCGGCGCTGGCGGTGCTGAATCCTAACCGGCGCGATTGCACTTATCCAGAGAAAAATTTGTGTGGAGCTGGCGTGGCGCTGAAACTCGCCGAGGCTTTGATGTGCGTACTGGGATGGGAGCGGCCCCGGCGTGAGCGCCTGGTGGACTCGTTGCTCAAGCTGGTAGCGATCGCGACAGTTGCAGACGTGGTCCCGCTGACGGGAGAAAACCGCGTGATCGTCAAACGTGGACTGAGCGGGCTGGATCGCGTGGCGAATCCAGGATTGCGTGCGTTATTGGATGTGGCGGGTGTAGAGGCGGGTAGCGCGCCAAGCGCCCGTCAAGTGGCGTTTCAAATCGCTCCGCGCATCAATGCAGCGGGCCGCATGGCCAGCGCGAACGACATCATAGAGCTGTTCACCACCAGCGATGCGGCGAGGGCTCGCACCATCGCGGCGCAGTTGGACGAGCTCAACAAAGACCGGCGCGAGACGGAAGACGGCATCCGCCAAGCGATTCTGGAGCAATGCCTGGCCCAGCCTGTGACGGACGGCGACGCGGCGTTGGTGTTCGCCGGAGAGGGCTGGCACCGCGGAGTTGTGGGAATTGTAGCCAGCCGCGTGGTGGAGCGGTTCCATCGTCCCGCGTTCGTGCTGGGTCTGGATGACGGCGTGGCCTACGGATCGGGGCGAAGCATCCGCGCCTTTCATTTGCTGGATGCGCTGGAAGCCATGCCGGAACTATTCACGAAATTCGGAGGCCACCGCCAAGCCGCCGGCGTGACGCTGGATGCCTTGCGCGTGGAAGAGTTCCGCGAGCGCTTCCGCGCCTATGCGACCGAACGGCTAACCGTGGCGGACTTCGAGGCGGAAATCGAAATCGACGCGGAGATTGGCGTGGAGGAGATCACGGATCAAGCCGTTGCCGAGTTGCTGGATCTGGCGCCCTTTGGATTTGGCAATGCGGCTCCGACGCTAGTGGTGCGCGGCGTGGAGGTAGCGGCGCCACCGGATATCAAGAATGGCAAGCACGTGTTCCTTCGCCTTAAATCGCAGGGGCGCATGCTGCGTGCCAAGGCCTGGAATTTTGCGGAGCGCGCTGAAGAATTCGCAATGGGTACGCGCATCGACGTGGCTTTACAGTTCGAAGACGACGATTATTCCGCCGCCCGCGGCTACGCGCCTTGGCAGGCCATCGTGCGGGATGTGGGACGGGCAACCTAGCCATATGCTCTGGAGCGAAATAGGAATTGCCACGCTGCGTGAATACAACCATCCGCTGCTGGTGCGTGCCGGGTACATGCGCGGGCGGGAGTATTTGTTCCTGGGGCAGCGCGCTCTCGCGAAGATCGAGGCGATCCAGCGTGAAGAGAGCGATCGAGGCTTGGCCCTGCAGCGTTGCGGCGTTCAATGCATTCGCGCAGGCGGCGACTTCGTTGTGGAATTGGAATCCGGCGACGATGTATTGGTGCGCGGAGCAGGGAACTACGCCGCACTCCTTGGCCACGCGGTGGGCGTGGCGCCGCCTCCCCGTGTCCCCGATCCGGAAGGCGACCTCGATCCCGGAGAGTTCCACACCCCGGGCGTGAAGACCATCGCGCAGATTGCCGAGTTCACGGGATTACCGGCGGCATCGCAGATCAAGAGCTTGGTCATGGTGCAGAATGGCAACCCGCTGCTTGTGCTCCTGCGCGGCGACCACCAGTTGAGCGCGGCGAAGCTCCCCGGCGCAAGGCAAGCGGAGCCTTTAGAGATCCGGCAATGGACGGGCGCGGATGCTGGGTCGATCGGTCCCGTGGGCATCGCCGGATTCCGCGTGATCGCCGACGAGGCCCTCCGCGGGCGGCGCAACATGATTGCGGGGGCGAACAAGAACGACTATCACCTGCGAAACGTGACTCCCGGCGAGGATTTCGCCGCCGAGTTCGCCGATCTGCGGCAAGTCACCGAAGGAGATTTGTCGCCTGTGGATGGCAGCCCTTTGCGCTTCTCAAGAGTGATGGTGTTGAATAAAGGCGAACGCGTCCTAAGCGCGGCTGTCCAGCAGAATCACGATACAGACGGCATTATATTGCCGGTGGCCATTGCGCCGTTCACGGTGGTCGTCACGCCAGTCCATCCGGACCGGCTGGAAGCCGCCCGCGAAATCTACCAGAAACTCTTATCCGAAGGTCACGACGCGCTGCTGGACGATCGCGACGCGCGGCCGGGAGTCAAGTTTAAGGACGCTGATCTGGTCGGCATTCCCTATCGCGTCAACGTCGGGAAAAAACTGGCAGACGGATTTGTGGAAGTAGTCGAGCGTCGATCGCGCAAGTCCGCCGACGTTCCGGTGGGTGAGATCAGTATTCCACGTTGACCAGGAACAGGCCGCGCGCGGGAACGGACGGTCCTGAGGGAATCGCGCACGCGGGGTTAAAACGTTTCTCAATATCGGCACGCGTCAGATTTCCCTTGCCCGCTTCGAGCAGCACGCCTACGATATTGCGAACCATGTGCTTCAGAAAGCCGCTCCCGCGCACGCTATAGACAAGAACCTCGCCACTCCGATAAGCGCGCGAGTGAAACACGCGACGGACTTTTGAGCGGCCGAGCACGTCCTTATCGTCCGACGCGGCGAAGGCGGAAAAGTCATGTTCACCCTCGATCAATGGGGCCATTTCGAAGATGCGTGCTTCATCGAGCGGGTAGGGATAGTGATACACGTAACGGAAATCGAAGGGCGGACAGATCTCGCTGCGGCGGATGCGGTATTCGTACGTCTTGGCCTCAGTCTGATAGCGTGGGTGAAAGTCAGCGGCGGCCTCGGCTACGTCGAATACGCGAATGTCCGGCGGCAACAACCGGTTCATAGCTTTGCGCAGGTTGTCCACGGGAATGGGATTGACCAGCGTGAATGCGGCCACCTGCGCCAGAGCGTGAACTCCGGCGTCCGTGCGTCCGGAGCCCGCTACTCTTACAGGCGATCCCTCAATATCGGTCAACACGGTTTCGAGAACACTTTGAATCGTAGGCAGCCCGGGCTGCACTTGCCAGCCATGAAACTCAGTGCCATCGTAACTGACGGTCATGCGGATGCGGCGCATGCGAGTTTGTCCAGATCAGGCAGCGGGGCGCGAGCCGGGTTTTTCGACCGGAATGCCTTCTTGACACATGGGGCAAAAGTCCGGTGGATACGAGACAACATCAAGCGTTGCCAGTGCCACGCGGGACACACCGAGATCGACGCGCCCCCCGCTGCGGTCGATGATGGACCCGGCTGCCAGTACACGAGCGCCGGCCGCCAATGCCACGTCGATCACCTCGCGCGTGGTGCCGCCGGTGGTCACTACATCTTCGATCACCAATACAGCCTCGCCCGTGCGCAGGGAGAAACCGCGGCGCAGGATCATTTTACCGGCGGCGTCGCGCTCCGTGAAGATGAAGCGGGCGCCTTTAGCTCGCGCGACCTCGTGGCCAATCGGCAAGCCGCCGATGGCGGGTGAAACCACCACATCGCAGGCGGGAAGCTGGGCAGCGAGTTCGCGCCCGAAACGCTCAGCGATGGCAGGATGCTGCAGTACTTGAGCGCATTGCAGATACTCATTCGAATGAAGACCACTGGTGAGACGGAAATGGCCTTTTAGATAGGCTCCGGTCTCGCGGAAAACCTGCAGGACGGCATCGGACACGAATTCAAATATAGCAAGGCGCCCGGCGTACCCGCCGGCGGGCCGCTCGGCGCAGGTGCACTGCCTGGTAAGCCATGAGAAACTAATTAGATGGGACGTGTTCCGCAGTCCGCCGGCCCTGCGGGTGCCAAATGGCAAATGCGGAAACAAATTGCCGGCAGCTAACGTCAGTTAAGGAACCAGCTATGAAACAGTTTCAATCGTATACAGCCGTATTGTGCGCCATCCTGGTGGGAGCGCCTCCCGCATTTGGGCAGCAAGGCTCGGCGCCAGAATCCCGGAGTCCGCAGCTCGGCAACACCCACCCCCGATGGTATTCGGGCATCACGCAGCCCTATGAGGCGCGTACGGTGCCTCCCGTGAGCGTGTCGAATTCCAACCGGATCGATGCCCTGTTGCGCGCGGGTAATCTTTATGTGTCTCTGTCGGATGCCATTGCGCTGGCGCTTGAGAACAATCTGGACGTCGAAATCCAGCGCTATGAATTTTCCCTGGCGGAGACGGATTTGCTGCGGGCACGATCCGGTTCGGGAATACTGGGAATCCCCACCAACGTGTTGGGCGGCGTGCCAACTGGCGCCGGCTTCGCCTTGCTGGGCAGCCCCAGTACCGGGCTGGCCGCGGCGGGGGCAGTTAGCCCTCTTGGACCCGGCCTCAGCTACGATCCGTATCTCACGGGCACGTTGAACTTCGGCCACACCACGAATCCGCAGTCGAATACGGTCACTTCGGGAACCAATGCCTTGGTCACTACCAATAAGACCGCGAACTTCGGAATCGCACAGGCATTTCCCACTGGTGGGTCGGTATTGTTGGCGTACAACAATATCACCCAGGAGCAGAACTCGTTTCGCTCCACCGTGAATCCCTTCACCAACTCTAGCCTGGATCTGACCATCACTCAGCCGCTGTTACAGGGATTCGGTCTGGCGCTCAACAATCGCACGATCCGCATCGCTAAGAACAACATCAAAGCAGCGGACTACGTTTTCCGCCAGCAAGTGATTAACACCGTGGCCAACGTAGTGCAATTGTATTGGAACCTGGTTGCCGCGAATTCAACCGTGGGCGTTCGCACGCAGGCAGTTACCGTGGCTCAGAAGTTGTACGACGATAATCAGAAACAGGTAGAAATCGGTACTCTCGCGCCCATTGAAGTAGTGCGCGCAGAGGCCCAGCTGGCCACCGCTCAGCAGGACTTGGTTGCGGCCCAGTCGGCTGTATTGCAACTGGAAGCTGTACTCAAGAGCGCTCTGAGCCGGAACGGCTTGGCCGATACTTCGATTCAGTCTGCGCACGTCGTACCTACCGATCCCATCCATATTCCGGAGGTCGAACAAATTCAGCCGATACAGGATCTGGTCTCCACCGCCATGGACAACCGGCCCGACCTGGCGCAGAGCAGAATTCAAATCGATAATGCGCAGATTGTTCTCACCGGAACTCGCAACGCAATGCTCCCCACGCTCAATGCGATAGGGGACTTTCGCAGCAACGCGCTGGTAGGCCAGCAAAATACCGTCCTGGGGCCGCCGAGCACAACGACCGGCCTGATCCAAACGCCGCCCATCGCCGACCCCTTTTTCCTGGGGGGCTATGGCACAGTTCTGGGGCAGTTGTTCGGGCGCAATTTTCCCACGTACTCCATTGGTCTCAATCTCACCATTCCCCTGAGAAACCGCGCCGCACAAGCGAACGTCGCTACCGCGACCTTGAACCTGCGGCAGAATCAACTGCTGGTCCAGCGGCAAATCAATCAGATCCGCGTGGACGTACAAAACGCGATGACCGCGGTGAACCAGGCCCGCGCCCAATATCAGGCGGCCGTGAAGGGCCGGATCCTCGAAGAGCAGACGCTGGATGCCGACCAGAAGAAGTTGGCATTGGGAGCTACCACCGTGTACCAGGTGATTCAGGATCAGCGCGATCTGACTACGGCGGCGGCTGCGGAAGTTACGGCGCAAGCAGCCTACTCGGCGGCCCGTGTGCAATTAGATGTTGCCACGGGGATGACACTCTCGAACAATAAAGTAGAGTTCGAGGAAGCCAAGGCGGGCCACGTTTCCGCTGCCCCTAGTACGCCTCCACCGTTGGCGCCAAACCGGTGAAATCCGGTAAGCATTTCCGGACTCTAACGGCGGCGGAATGAACGTAGCCTACTTTTCAGTGGGTTAGCGATTGGCGAATAGATTGCACTCAGGAGTTCCGTATGAGATCGATGCAGGCTCAAGGAACTCCGGACTCCCCAATCAATTCCCCTGTTTCCCCACACTCGTGAACCCCTAAGCAGTCCTCACAACCCCACTTTGTCCGGGTCCTTGAGCTTGCGCAACACCTTCGTGGTTTCCATTGGTTATAATCAGGGGCAGGAATTCTTCTATGGCATTCAAGGTTTCCGTCCGCTGGGCGCCACTGGTTCTGGCGATGCAATGTTTCGCACAGCAGGCCGGAACACCGGCTACTCCCCCCGCTCCGGCCGCAGCGCCAGCTCAAGAACAGTCGCAGCCTGACCCAGGCGCAGCGTCCATCAAAGTCGAAGTGAACGAGGTAATCGTTCCGGTGACCGTCACCGATGATAAGGGCCGCTTCATCTCGAATCTCGAAAAGAAAGATTTTGAGATCATGGATGAAGGGAAGCTGCAGAACATCCGGTTCTTTTCACGGGAACGGAGCCAGCCTGTGGTAGCCGGCTTTCTCATCGATTTGAGCAATTCCAGCCGTGCGCAATGGAAGAATTTTCAGAGCGCAGCCACGGAACTGGTGCTGACGCTGCTTCCCGGTAAGCCAAAATACTCCGGCTATCTGATCGGCTACGGCAACAAGGCCGAGCTCATGGTCAATACTACGTTCGATCCTGAGCCTTTTGTGGCGAAATTGCGGGACTTGAAGCCAGGCGGCGGCGCGGCCCTTTTCGATGCCATTTATATGGCCTGCACAAACCGAGCCCTGATTCAGGGAGAACCGTTTGAACCGCGGCGGGTTCTCATTGTGGTCGGCGACGGCAACGACAATGCTAGTACCAAGACTCTGCAGGAAGTGCTGGAAGTGGCACAACGCAACCTGGTGACCATTTACGGCATCAGCACCGTGTCATACGGGTTCACCAGCAACGGAAGCGACAATCTTACCCGGCTGGCCGAAGAGACCGGAGGGCGCGTGGAATATCCCTTGCAAAACGTTTATAAAGACGTCTCGGGATACCTGTCGACGCCGTCCGATGAAGGCAATTTTGCTTACAAGGTGGGCACGGGAGGTTTCGCGTCGGCATTGGCGGGGTCGTTGTTCCACTCCGTGGCAAACGTCGCCGGCGAAATCACTACGCAATACATCTTGCGCTACATTCCCGACGACGCCGAAGCATCCGATAAAACATTTCGCGGATTGAACGTTAAGGTGTCGCTGCCGGATGTCAAGGTACGGGCCCGCAAGGGCTACTACCCGGTGGGGCGTTAAAAGCGGTTGGCTGCTTCTTCGCCGGCGACCGATAAGAAAGCGTGAGTCCCGATGCCAGTGGCAATCACTTCTGTGGCGAACACGCATGTGGCCCGCTATTCGCTGTTGACCGTGGAGCTTCCGGGCCATGAGGCCGTGACCGCCGGAGTTCTGCTGGAAGACCCCGATACTGACCGGCTGCACATCCGCTTGCGGCGCGATTGGGATCGGATTGCCGGCGAGGACGCTGAAGTCTTCTCCGTTCTGGAAGACGATCTGTTGGCCAAAGCTTCCGAAGCCGGAGCGGCGAAGTTCTTTGCTCAGTTCGAGGATACCCTTTCGAATACCATCCGCATGAGCGACCGCCGCGAGGCCATGGTGGAGGATTTCCCGCGTGCACTAGGGCGCTTGTACCGGCAGCATGTACACTCGGAAGCTCAGCCGTTTGTCACCCATCTGCCGCGCTACTCACTCGCCGTCGCGGCAGGCGCGTTCCTCGAAAACAATGTGGTCGAAGAAGAGTCCTGGGAAGAGGCGCCAAGCGATTTGCGGTTGACGCCGGAGATGTTCGTCGCGCGGATCGTGGGGCGCTCCATGGAGCCACAGATCCCAGATGGCTCGCTGTGCGTGTTCCGCCGTGGCGTCACGGGTTCGCGGCAGGGAAGGCTGGTGCTGGTAGAAGCGCTGGATAGCGGCGCTAATGACCGCTACACCGTCAAGCGCTATCGCAGCGAGAAGTCACAAAACGCGGCCGGAGAGTGGTCCCATGAGCGCATCCGGCTGGAACCGCTGAACCCCGAATTCGCAGCCTGGGACCTGGACCCTGAAGAAGACCGTTACCGAATCCTGGCGGAGTTCGTCCAAGTCCTAGACTGAGATATCTGGAATAGAATAGGATCGCAATGCAACGTTTTGCCATTTTGTTGATGTTTCCGGTGGTCGCCGCGTTCGCCGCTGAAAAATACAGCGGCCCCCGGCCCCCCCAGCCTGATTTGCTTTATTTGATGCACGCCGATAATCTGCTGCCCACCGAGGCACTGGAGGCCAAGGACGAATCGGGCACCTACACCGTCCCGGGTGCCAGTTCGCCGGCCCGGACGCCACTGGCCGAGCCCATTTTCCTGGTGGAGAGCGACAAGCTGCTGCCGGAACGCCTGGAACTTTATCGTTGGGAGGTCAAGGGCGGACGCCGTGAACTCGCCACTTCGAAGGGCAAGAAGAAGGGGGCGCTTCGACCCTTGCATCTTTCGGTCACCAAGGTGGACGGCAGACTCTACCGCGTCGAGGCGTCCGAGCCGCTCGACAACGGGCAGTATTCACTCTCGCCGAACGACTCCAATAAAGTGTTCTGCTTCGAAGTGTACTAAGCCCGTGCTGTATTAGATTCGTGCCCGTCTGCTAGAATCGGTTCTTTGGCGTCATCGGGGTTTCTTGTTTAGCCGCGTATTCAAAAGCTTTCAACACCGTGATTTCCGGCTGATGTGGTTGGGTGCTTGCACCTCCACAATCGGCACATGGATGCAATCCACGGCACAAGCGTGGCTGGTATACGACCTATCTAAAGACTCTTTCTACCTCGGTCTCGACACATTTCTCGCCCAGGTCCCCATCATTCTGTTCTCACTGGTTGGCGGCGTTATTGCGGACCGCATGAATCGGCGCAATCTGCTGCTGGCCTCGCAGTATGTGCAGATGACCACGGCGCTCATCCTGACGCTTTTGGTGCTTTTTAAAGTCGTTCAGGTGTGGCACATCCTGTGCCTGTCTTTCATCGTGGGCTCGGCGCAGGCATTTGGCGGACCCGCCTATCAGGCGCTGCTGCCTACGCTGGTGGGCAAGGAAGATATCCCTAACGCGATCGCCATGAATTCCATTCAGTTCAACCTGGCGCGTGTGATCGGCCCAACCCTGGGCGGCATCGCTCTGACTACCGTCGGTCCCGCATGGTGCTTTGGGCTGAATAGTCTCTCCTTCATTGCCGTGATCATTTCGCTCTACATGATCAAGGTCAAATATATCCCCGCGAAGTCCAGTGAGCGCATTCTTGACAGCATGCGCCAGGGCATTGGCTTCATCCGCCAGAAGCCTGGAATGGACGGCCTGATCGTGCTGGCTTTCGGCATGACCCTGTTGGGAATCCCGCTGCTAACGTTCCTCCCGGTTTTTGCCAAAGACGTTCTGCACGGCGGCGCCAAGGGATTCACTCAACTGCTGGCATTCTCTGGAGCGGGATCGGTTTGCGGCGGATTGATCGTCGCGGCTTTCGGCAAAATTCACGGGCAGGGCAAGGCGGCTCTGATGGTACTGGTCTTGATGGGATGCATCATTTTTGCATTTTCGCAGTCCACCCACTTCTCCCTTTCTCTATTCCTCATTTTCATTTCCGGCGGAGCCATGATGATTTCGATGTCGATGGTCAGCTCCCTGGTGCAGGCCGTAGCTTCGGATGAAATGCGCGGACGCGTTATGAGCGTCTATAACGTGGCCTTCCGGGGCGGCATGCCGGTGGGCAGCCTGATCCTCGGCAAGCTGATTCCGATCTTCAGCGCCCCGGTGATCATGGGTTGGAGCGGAGGATTGCTGGCGCTGCTTGGGCTCTACTTCCTGGTGGTCCAGCGGCGCGTAGCCCAGCTTTAGCGGTCGGGTTGCTATAATCGGGACGCTCCTTATGGCAGTGGAGTCCTTCCTTACTCGCTGGCGCAAGGCGGTTCAATCCCCGGAGCGGGAGAAGCCTAACGCAGCGCTGCTGGCGCAGAAACGCAGACAGCGTAAATTGATCTACGGAACGCTCAGCGTGATCGCGCTGCTCGGCGTCGGATGGTACGCCTATAGCTACGTCGCGAGCGGTCCGGATCGGGCTCGCGCGGAAGCGGCGTTGGGCGTGAAGCAGATGGGTCCCGGGAACTACGAACAATCCATTCGTCATTTCGACCGCGCCATAGGGATCTGGCCTGGATACGCCGAAGCGTACATGAACCGCGGCATTGCCAGGCACAATGTCAGTCAGCGTGTGCCGGCTCTAGCGGATCTCGACCAGGCGCTGGATCTGGACCCTAGCCTGGCGTTAGCCTACAGCGAGCGTGGCCAAATCTATCTTGAAAACGGCGACGGGCAGAAGGCAGTCCACGAATTCAGCAAATCCCTGAAGGCGAAGGCCACTATGGACGGCTACTATCAGCGAGCCGAGGCATACGAAAAGCTGGGCGAACACCAGAAGGCTATCGCGGATTTCGATGCCGCGATTGGCGAGTTCCGCGAGGCGCCCTATGCCTATCGCGCACGTGCTGTCGCCAAGCGTAATTTTGGCGACCGCGAAGGCGCCGACGCCGATGACCAGGAAGCCCAGCGAATTGAAACCGGACATCCGGTGGAGCGCGATGTACTACTTGCGCCTTGAAGTGGAGCCGCAGGGCGTCGACGCACTGATTGCGGAATTGTGGGAGTCGGGGACGCTCGGCATTGTGGAAGGCGCCGGATTCATCGAAGCGTTTTTCGACGATGAGGAGGCAGCCGCACGGTTCGGCACTCCGCTGCTTGCCGCCGAACGCGACTGGGTACAGGAGACTGAAGACGCCTGGCCGCCCCTGCTGGTGGGCGAGAGATTCTTCGTGGCGGCTCCGTGGAGGAATGAACCTACCCCGGCCGGGCGCTTTCGCCTGGAGATCAATCCCGGCATGCAGTGTGGAACCGGCCAGCATCCCTGTACACGCTTGTGCCTGGAGGCGATGGAGCGTGTCATCCGGCCAGGCGATCGCGTATTGGATGTGGGTACGGGATCTGGAATCTTGTCCATTGCGGCAAAGATGTTGGGCGCTGGATTGGTGGTCGCATGCGATATTGATCCGGATGCCGCGCGTGAGGCGGTATTCTTCATCGGCAGCGTGGATGCGGTGCGGAGTAATTCGTTCGATGTGGTAGTGGCGAATATCAGCGAGGTCGTCATCGGGGACCTGAAGCCGGAGTTCGATCGCGTTGCGCCGCGAAGGATACTATCCGGATTTCAAGACGCTCACGGCGAGTGGACCTGCGTGGTGGAATAGAATCACTCCGTGATCGCCTGAATCGTAGTGGGCGCATTGCCCTCGAAACGATTGTTGACGAACATTAGCAGGGCGCGGTGCTCCTCGCGCATACGCTGCATCAAGGTGCGCATGGCCTCACGGCCCTCGCCATTCTCATCCTGTACTCGATCGTAAGGCGCGAGTTGCTCTACGGCTTGCTCATACGGGCGTCCTTCGCGGAGTAATGCTCGCACTACCGTGAAATCGGCGGTGAAGGCTCCGGGAATGGCAATATGTTCTGCGAGTGGTGGCATTTTAGTCCACGCGTTAAATACATGCGCCACATTGCGTTCGCCCAGGCAATCGAAATAAGGTTTTGCGAGATAAGTGCGATTGCGGACTTCCACCGCATGGCGGAAAGATTTCGGCAATGCATTCAAAAAGGGACCGAGTTGGGCCGCGAACTCACGTAGTGGCGTCGAGCGGGCGCCAAACTCGAAAATGATGGTAGCAATACGCTCGCGATAAGGTTCCAGTGGTTCGAGAAATAGTGCGGCAAGCGCGTCGGCGTTTAGGAATGACTCATTCCTCATGCCCGCCCGCTGACCATACCGCGGATGCTTCGGGAACACTTCCGCGGTGACTTCCTCCGGCGCCTTCAGCGCAAAGCGCAATCCCGCAGGAGCTGAGGAAAAGAGCCGCTGCCAAAACTCCGGCGTCGGGAACTGATAAAAGGAAAAATCGCCGCAGACGATAGGGAATGTCTCGGCGTACTCCGTCAGGCACTCCGCTTCAAAGCGTTTTTGAGAGAACCTGCCCCGGGTTGTGTAGCGGTCCCGCGAATAAACTTGGCCGAGCCACCCCGGATACTTCCAGGAACTGGTTCCGAGGTAGATGCCCTGGGCCGCCAAACGAAAAGCCTCGAGCGGCGCAAAGGGAGGGCACGCCGCCGGCCCACGCTTGGCGTGCA
>CAZDGT010000162.1:0-11742 GCA_964504905.1 uncultured Bordetella sp.
GAGTATCTGCATCCCTACGGCGTGTCTGGATTTCGTCCGGGCTGTGGCACCTTCCCGGATGAATTCCCGTACGCGCGATTCAAGCTGACTCCGATCAATGCCAAGGCGGGGACGGCGGCATTCGGCCCTGGGGTGACATTGAAGCTGGCTCCCTTTTGGGGTTCCATCGGGGTTGCGCCTCCGCTGCTGATGCGGCGTGTATCGAGCGGGCCGCCGGGCGCGCATGCCGGCAATCTCGACAATAAAGAATTGGTCGCGGGATCATCGTTGTTCTTGCCGGTGCACGTTCCGGGTGCATTGATTTCAATGGGTGACGGCCATGCATTGCAGGGCGATGGCGAAGTCACCGTGACGGCTCTGGAGACTTCATTACGGGGCACCGCGCAAATATTTGTCCGCAAGGGAAAGCAGATCCGTTGGCCGCGCGCGGAGACGCCGACTCACTTCATCACAATGGGGCTACATCCGGATTTGAATGAAGCGGCTCGGATGGCGACGCGCGAGATGATCGATTTTCTGATGTCCGAAAAAGGAATGTCGCGGGATGACGCCTATATCCTGTGCTCGCTGGGTGTCGATCTCCACGTTACTCAGAATGTGGACGAAACGAAGGGCATCCACGCGATGCTGCCCAAGTCGATTCTGCATTAGTTGACTTCGAAATGCGCCGAATGTACGATCAGATTCACTGCGATCTGCGCCGTGCCGGGAGGGACTGGTTTGCGACAACCATTTAAGAGCTCAATAACGGCGGTGATGGGCATTTTGACGCTGGCAGCGCTAACGGCGTTCGGACAGACACCCGCGGCGAGAGGCCCACGGACTCCGGATGGCAAGCCCAACCTAAACGGGATTTGGCAGGTCCTGACCACGGCTAACTGGGATTTGCAGGGACACGCGGCGGCAGCGGGCCAGATGATTCCGCTGGGCGCTATCGGAGCGATGCCTCCGGGTCAGGGCGTGGTGGAGGGGGAGGAGATTCCGTACAAGCCGGAGGCCCTGGCCAAAAAGAAGGCCAACTTCGCCGACCGGCTGAAACTGGATCCGGAAGTGAAGTGTTATTTGCCGGGAGTGCCGCGCGCCACCTACATGCCGTTTCCGTTTCAGATCGTACAAACACCGCAGTACATTCTTATCGCCTACGAATATGCGGGCGCGGCGCGAACGATATATATGAAGGACCCGGGGCCGAGTCCCGTGGATAGCTGGATGGGGCAGTCGGTAGGACATTGGGAGGGCGACACGTTAGTGGTGGACGTGACCGGCATGAACGATCAGACCTGGTTCGACCGGTCTGGGAATTTTCATAGCGATGCCTTGCACGTGGTAGAACGCTACACGCTGCGCGGTGCGGATACGCTGATGTATGAGGCCACGATTGACGACAAGAACGTGTTCACCAAGCCGTGGAAAATTAGTATGCCCATTTACCGGCGTCTGGAGAAGAATGTCCAGCTGATGGAATTCAAGTGCGTGGAATTCGTGGAAGAATTGATGTACGGGCAATATCGCAAACAGCCCGCGAAGTAACAGGAGATCTCTTTGGGGAAAGGCATTTGGATAACGACAATGATCGTGGCAGCGAGTGTAGCTGCGCCAGCGGTGCGGGGTCAGGCTCCGCCGGCCAAAGCCGCGGCCTACACTCCGCCACGCACAGCGGACGGCCAGCCGGATATCCAAGGCGTCTGGAACAACGCGACGATTACTCCGCTGGAACGGCCCGCGAATCTGGCGGGAAAAGCGTTTTTCACGCCTGCGGAAGCTGCGGCCCTGGAGAGACTGTCGCTAGAGCAAAACAATCGCGACAAACGCGGCGCGGATGGCGCCTCAGATGTGGCGGGCGCCTACAATCAGGCTTGGTTTGATCGGGGAACCAAGGTAGTGCAGACACTCCGCACTTCGTTAGTGGTCGATCCGGCTGACGGAAGGATTCCGTATAGCGAGGAAGGAAGAAAGCGGCTGGCCGCGATGGCGGAGTATGCTCGCATGCATCCGGCTGATGGCCCGGAAGACCTGGCGTTGACCGACCGTTGCCTGCTGTGGGGCACGACGGGACCTCCGATGCTGCCGGGACCCTACAACAGCAACTATCAGATCCTTCAAACACCGGAGTATGTGGCAATCGTCGTCGAGATGATCCACGATGTGCGAATGATTCCGCTGGACCGGCGTCCGCACTTACCGGGAAGCGTGCGGCAGTGGCTGGGCGATTCGCGCGGACATTGGGAAGGCAACACCCTGGTAGTAGAGACCACGAATTTCACCGGCAAGTCGCACTTTCGCGGATCTACGGACAACATGCGCCTGATTGAGCGGTTCACGCGCACCGACGCGAATACGCTGACCTACGATTTTACGGTACAGGATGCCGCGACCTTCACCAAACCTTGGTCCGGCTCGATTCCGATGACGAAAGCAGCCGGACCGATCTATGAGTACGCGTGCCATGAGGGAAATTATGCGGTGCCGGGGATTCTAGGGGGAGCACGCGCGGAGGAAGCTGCAACCAAGAAAGCGAAGTAATCCTATGAACCTGCGATTGGTTTCATTTGGCGTCATGGCGGCGGTGCTCGCCGCGGGTCAGGGGCCTGCAGTCAAGAAGACCTGGAACGCGCCCCGCACGGCAGACGGGCAGCCGGATCTTCAGGGCGTATGGACCAACGCAACCATCACGCCGCTGGAACGGCCGACGGACTTGGCAGGCAAGACTTTCTTCACGGAGGCAGAAGCGGCTGCCTATGAGAAGCGGGTGGTGGAAAACGCCAACGTCGACCGGCGCCGCAGCGATATTGCCGCGGATGTGGCCCTAGCCTACAACGAAGCCTGGTGGGATCGCGGAACCAAAGTGGTCAAGACGCTGCGGACCTCCTTGATCGTCGATCCGGCGGACGGAAAGCTTCCGCCGCTGACGCCCGATGGACAAAAGCGCGCGGCGGCGCTGGCTGAACAGAGAGCGCTCCACCCAGCGGACGGACCGGAAAGCCGGAGCCTTCCCGAGCGCTGCCTTTTGTGGCCTACAGCCGGTCCGCCGATGATGCCGAGCGTTTATAACAACAACTATCAGATCTTCCAGGCGCCAGGATACGTCGCGATTGTGGTGGAGATGATTCACGACGTGCGCATCATTCCGCTGGATACGCGGCCGCATCTGCCGTCAAATGTGCGCCAGTGGCTGGGGGACTCGCGGGGGCGTTGGGAAGGCAACACGCTGGTGGTGGAGACCACGAATTTCACGGGCAAGACCAGATTTCGCGGAACCGGCGAAAATATGCACCTGATCGAACGCTTTACGCGCACCGATCCGGATACAATTCTTTATGAATACACTTTGGATGATCCCGCAACCTATACGCGGCCCTGGACGGCGCAAGTGACCATGTCGAAGTCGCAGAGCCAAGTATTTGAATATGCGTGTCACGAGGGCAACTACGGGATGGCGGGGATTCTCGCGGGGGCACGCGCTGAAGAAAAAAACGGCGGCAAATAGATACAAAGGAGTCTTTCTAATGCGATTACAATTAATTGGTTGCGTGGTGGGCGCGGCGCTGCTGGCCGTTCCGGTATGGGCACATCACGCATTCGCCGCGGAATTCGACGGCAACAAGCCGGTGAAGCTCAAGGGAACCGTGAGTAAGATGGAATGGATCAATCCACACGCCTGGATTCACATTGACGTCAAGGACGCCGCGGGCAAGATGACGACTTGGATGGTTGAGTGCGGCACTCCCAACACACTGCTGCGCCGTGGCGTAAACAAGAATTCGGTGACGCCGGGGATGGAGATTCTAGTTGACGGGTATCAAGCCAAGGACGGTTCCAATAGAGCCAATGGCCGGGACGTGACCTTCGCGGACGGCAGGAAGGTATTCTTGGGTAACGCGGGGAGCGGCGACGCGGCTGAGAAATAGGAAGTGCATGCACTCAAGTCGCTTTGCCGGGATCACTATGGTGGTCGTTGGCGCAGTCTTGTCAGCGGCGCCGCTACCGAAGTTCGAACCGGATCCATCGTGGCCCAAGCCGCTGCCCAATGGCTGGATGTTGGGGCAGGTTTCGGGAACGTCCGTCGATTCGCACGATCACATATGGGTGCTGCATCGGCCACGCACATTGGACGAGCATGATCGCTACGGCGAGACGGGTAAGGGCGATTGTTGCGCTCCGGCGCCTGCGGTGATCGAGTTCGATCAGGCGGGGAACGTCGTCCAAGCGTGGGGTGGCCCCAAGGCCGCGAGCGGGCAGAATTACGAATGGCCGGACAACGAGCACGGGATCTTTGTCGACTCCAAAGATAACGTGTGGATCACGGGCAACGGTGACAAAGACGCGCAGATCCTGAAGTTCACGAAGTCCGGGAAATTTCTTCTGCAGATCGGACACCATGGTAAGAGCGGCGGCAGCAACGATCCCGAAAATATGGGACGGCCCGCGGGCATTGACGTGTTTCCGCGAACCAATGAGGTTTTCGTGGCGGACGGTTACGGGAACCGGCGCGTGGTGGTGTACGACGCGGATACGGGAGCTTATAAGCGCCACTGGGGTGCATATGGCAACAAGCCGGACGATAGCGCTCCGCGCACGCGCGTCTATGAAGGCCAAGGCTCACCGCAGTTCAACCTGGTGCACGGTATTCGCGTTTCAAACGATGGCCTGGTTTATGTGGGCGACCGTGTGAATAACCGCATCCAAGTATTCCGGTTGGACGGAACATTCGTTAAGGAAAACTATGTCGAGCGGAAAACGTCGGGGGCGGAAGGCTCGGCGTTTGATATTGCGTTCTCGCCTGACAAGCAGCAGCAGTTTTTCTACGTGCCGGATGGCAGCAACAAAAAAGTGCACATCGTGAATCGCGAGACACTGGAGATGGTCGGCTTCTTCGGCGGACATGGCGGGCACGGAGTGGGCGAATTCTTCCACATCCACAGCGCGGCCTCGGATTCCAAGGGTAACCTCTACATCGGCGAAGTCAACAACGGCCGGCGCGTGCTGCGCTGGAACTATAAGGGCATGGGCCCGCAGTAGCGCAACTCACTCGGCAATCCACAAGTTTTCGGCGAAGGGCCATTCGGTATCGACCCATTGCGCCTCGCAGCGGAATCCACTGTAGTGGGCCATACGGGTAACGTCCGCCAAGGTGTACTTGTGACTGCTCTCGGTCCAGATGGTTTCCCCTTCTTCGAACGTTACGGACATGTCGGCTTTTTCGATGGCGACGCGTTGCCGCCGTTTAGATCGCAAGTGCATCTCGACTCGGCAGGCCATTTCGTTGAAGCGGGCTACATGGCCGAATTCCGACAAGTCAAAATGGCCGTCCAACTCACGATTGATGCGGCCCAGCAAGTTCAAATTGAATGCTGCAGTGACGCCGATGGGATCGTCGTAGGCAGCCAACAGCACGGACACAGGCTTTTCGAGATCTGTTCCTAACAGCAGTGAATCGCCAGTCTGGAGCAGGCCGCGCACGTCCTGCAGAAAATTTGCCGCCGCAGGAGGATCGAAGTTGCCGATTGTGCTGCCGAGGAATAGCACGAACAGCGGCTGACCCCGCCGGCGGGATGCAGCCACTTCCGCCAGGCCGTCGAGATAGTCGCGTTCCAGGCCAAGGATGCTGATGGCCTGGATGTCGCCAACTTCGCGCTTGCACATGGCCAAGGCCGCAGGCGAAATTTCAATCGGGTAGTAAGAAGTGGGGTCGCGAACGCATAGCGCTTCCAGCAATCCGCGGGTCTTCTGACCACTGCCGCTGCCCAGTTCCGCCACGGTCAGCGGTGTGTGCAGACGCTCAACGATCTCGGCAGCATGCTGGCGCAGGATGCGTTCCTCCGCGCGCGTCACCCCGTATTCGGGCAGCGCGGTGATGACGTCGAACAAACGCGACCCGACCGTGTCGTAGAGATACTTAGAAGGCAGCTCCTTTTGGCCCGATTTCGCGAGCCCAGCCTGCACGTCCGCCGCGAAGCTTTGCTCGAAGATAGTGAGTTCCTTGGAAGCGATCATGGGGGAAATCCTCTCGTTGGGTTCGTGGATCAGTTGCTCACGCAGCGAAATCCGGCGTAAACGTAGGGATAGTGCGGTTGAAACCAATTGCGGAAAGAGGGCCGCAGCATGCAAGCTGCGGTCCGCGGCGAGCCGCCTTTCATAACATAATGGTGGCCGTCAAAAAAGTTGGCGGAATATCCGGGATAAAACGAGAAGGACTGGAAACCCGCGAACGGAGCGAAGACGGTGGATGTCCATTCCCATCCGTTACCGATCATCTCCACCGCGCCGATGTCGCTCTGGCTGTCGGGGAACGCGTTCACGGGAGTCGGGTCCCAATATTTGAAGTTAGAGTTCCCAGGCGACGCCCCTTGCGCCGCACGCTGCCACTGGGCTTCTGTCGGTAACTTCTTGCCGGCCCATTGCGCGTAGGCGCTTGCATCGGCATGGCTCACATACACGGGCCAGTCGAGCGGCAGAGGAATTTCTTCGAACATTGTCCGATAGAGCCACCCGTCACTGCCCCGCCGCCAGAATGAAGGCTGACACGCACCGGTGGCCTGCATAAATTCCAGATACTGGCCATTCGTCACCTTGTGTTTATCGATGGCGAAGGAGTCGACGTGGACCGTGTGGGCCTCGAATTCGTTGTCCCAGCCGAAGGCCCCACTACCGGAAGACAGACCTAACGTCGCAGGCCCGGCTGGAATCTCGATCATGGTGGGCTCGAACGGTTCACTGGCGACGGGCAACCTTGACGACCCGGGGTGCATTTTTTGCTCCAGCGGCAAACGATGCAGCATATAAGCGAGAGTCTCGCAGTGCATCAGGCGGTGCTCGATCGCGACGTTTAGAAGCTGCGGGTCCGTTACAGCCCGGGCGTCAATCTGCTCCCGAAGGCGTTGATTGTAGCGCCCGATTTCCTCCAGCGAGGGCCAGTCCGAGGGGAGATCGGATGGGAGGGCGGTTCCTACTGGATCGATCCCAAAGGCGAACAGCCGATCGAATTCCGGATGAAACGACGGCATGCCGCCAACAGTGTCACGCAGAAG
This sequence comes from uncultured Bordetella sp., assembly GCA_964504905.1. Lineage (GTDB taxonomy): Bacteria > Acidobacteriota > Terriglobia > Bryobacterales > Bryobacteraceae > Palsa-187. The sequence goes on from CAZDGT010000162.1 coordinate 7,029, forward strand.
ATTGCCTTCAAAGGCTTCCAGATGGCCAAGATAGAATATGATGCGGTGGCGATCGGGAATGGGGCGCTCGTATAGGAACCCCTCGCGAACGATGTCGAACAGGCGGTCAGATGCGGCGCGCGCGTCGGCAAAACGTTTCAGGAGTTCTTCGGAATTTGCAACCAGGTTCTGCGCGATTAGCACGGCTTACCTCTCCGCGTCGTTGCACGTTCACTGCCAAGGTATCACGATGCCGGGCATACGTGGAATAATGCGGATCATGCCCCTGGTCGAATTCCGCCATGTCTCCTATGAAGTCGGCGGGCGGCAGATTCTCACGGACGTAAGTTTTGCCGTGGAGGCGGGCGAGACGCTGGTGCTGCTGGGGCGAAGCGGGTCGGGCAAAACTACCGCGTTGAAGATGACGAATGGGATGTTGTTCCCGACGCGGGGTGAAGTGCGCGTCGAAGGGCGCTCCACTCGCGAGTGGGACCCCATCCGCTTGAAACGACGCATCGGTTACGTGATCCAGGAAGTGGGACTGTTTCCGCATTTCACCGTGGAGCAAAACGTCGGTCTGGTTCCGAAACTCGAGGGGTGGCCAGACGTAGACGTACAACAGCGCGTGGAACGATTGCTCGGCGAGATGGGATTGCCGCCCGACGAATATCGGGGGCGCTACCCACGACAGCTTTCCGGCGGCCAGCGGCAACGCGTGGGAGTGGCACGCGCGCTGGCTGCAGACCCTCCGCTGTTGCTGTTCGACGAGCCATTTGGTGCGCTAGATCCGGTGACGCGGGTGGAATTGCAGCGGCAGTTTCTGGAACTGCGCCGCAACCTCCAAAAGACCTCGATCTTCGTAACGCACGACATTCGGGAAGCGCTGCGGTTAGGCACGCGCATCGGACTGCTTACACGCGGGCGTCTGGAAGTAGCCGCCGATCCGCAGGAATTCCGCAATGCTCGGACTGAAGAAGCGCTGTCCTTCCTGGGCGGACTGGACTGAGCATGCGCAGCAACATAGCGCGCGATCTGATCCAGTTGACCGGCGAGCATCTGGTCCTGGTATTGAGTGCGATGGTGGCGGCGATGCTGATCGGTGTGCCGCTGGGGATTCTGCTGACGCGGCGAGCAGGGTTGCAACGCTGGTTGTTGGGATTCGCCAGCGTGATGCAGACCATCCCGAGCCTGGCGCTGTTTGGCTTCCTGATCCCGATCCCATTCATCGGTGGGATTGGGAAGCGCACCGTGATCATCGCGTTGGTTCTGTACGCACTGCTGCCGATTCTAAGAAACACGTTCGTGGGAATCGCCAGCGTGGACGCGGCGGTGTGCGAGTCGGCGATTGCGATGGGGATGACAAGCGGACAAATGCTGAGGCAGGTGCAGTTGCCGCTGGCGGCGCCGACCATCCTGGCGGGAATCCGCGTCGCGACGGTTACTACCATCGGCACGGCTACCATCGCGGCGGCCATCGGCGGAGGCGGCTTGGGTGTGTTCATTTTCCGTGGCGTGGCTTCCGTGGATACGATGCAGATCTTGGCGGGCGCGGTGCCCGCGGCGTTGATAGCGTTGCTGGCAGATGGGGGTTTGGGATGGGTCGAACGAAAATTATCGCGAGCCTGATCGCGGCGCTGACGCTGGCGGGGTGCTCCAGTTCGTCGGCGGGGCACGTCCTGCGCGTGGGGTCGAAGAATTTCACGGAGCAGGTGGTGTTAGGCGAAATCATCGCCCAGCATCTGGAGCGGCGGTTGCATCAAAAAGTGGACCGGCGTCTCAATTTAGGAGGGACACTGCTGGCGCACCAGGCTCTGGTCGCGGGCGAGATCGATCTTTATCCCGAATACACGGGCACTGCGCTGGTGGCTGTTTTGAAGGAGCCCATCCAGACCGATCCCGCCGCGGTGATGGGGCTGGTGCGAACCGAATATGCACGACGGTTCCATGTGGTGTGGCTGGATTCGCTGGGTATCAACAACGGTTTTGCAATGGTGGTGCGCGCGGACAACAAGTATCTGAAAACTCTGACGGACTCCGCGCAAGATGCGCGGCCCTGGATTCTGGGCGTCGGCTACGAATTCGAACAACGCGTGGACGGTCTGAAGGCATTGCAAAAGACCTACGGCCTGCGATCGAGCTCCATCAAGACTATGGATTTGGGACTGTTGTACAAAGCACTGGAGGACGGTCAGGTGAACATGATCGCCGCGAATGCTACTGATGGATTGCTCTCAAAGCTGGACGTCAAGGTACTCGAGGACGACAAGCATGCGTTTCCCCCTTACGAGTTGTGTGTCGCCGTGCGGGAGGAACAACTCGGCGCTGTTCCCGGTCTGCGCGAGGCCTTAGCGGAACTAACTGGGAAGTTCACTGACCGTAAAATGCAGGAGCTGAACTATCAGGTGGACGGCAGGCATCGGTCCGTGTCAGAGGTGGCTGGGGAATTCTTGCAAAGCACCGAAGGATTGAAATGAAAAGGCCTCCCTTGCAGGAGGCCGTTAAAACTTTTTTCTATTGGGGTCTGACTTACGCCAGGTTCGGAATCTTGATGATTTTCTTCTGAATGGCGTACTGCACCAGTTGCGCTTTGTTGTGGATGTCCAGCTTGCGCATCAGGTTAAACTTGTGGGCTTCGACGGTCTTCACGCTCAGATTCAGGTCGCAGGCGATTTCTTTAACAGAGTTGCCTTCGGCCAGCATCTTGAGTACTTCACGCTCGCGCGTCGTAAGAGTAGCGAAACGGGGCAGGCGGTTGGCCGACTTGATGCGGCTGCGGAAATCGTCCACCAGCTGTGACAGCATACGCGGGCTGAGGTAGCTGCCACCGCGGCAGATGTCGCGGACCGCCGCTACCAATTGCTGGCTGGGGCTGTCCTTCAGTACATAGCCGCTGGCGCCTACTTCCATACCTTCCACCAAATAGTCTTCGTCGTCGTACATGGTGAGGAACAGAACCTTAGTCTCAGGCCGGTTTTTCTTGATCTGGCGAGTCGCTTCGAAACTGCTTAGACCGGGCATGCCAATGTCCATGAGCACCACGTCGGGGCGCACTTCGTTGGCTTTTTCGACGGCATCGCCACCGTTGGGGGCTTCGCCCACCACTTCCATGTCCGATTCCGCGGAAATCAGCGTCCGGATTCCTTGGCGGAACAGTGTGTGGTCGTCCGCCAGCATGATTCGAATCTTCGCCATGTTTATGCCGTCTCCGTTATCTTCCGTACCGCGCCGTTAAGCGAACGCCTTACTTAGCTATCGGCAGTTCGATGGAAATCTTTGTACCCCGTTTAGGTCCTTCGCTGCGGCTTTCGGCCAGGAAATGGCCGCCCAACAGGGCTACCCGTTCCCGCATGCCCGACATCCCGAAGGATTCGCGCTTTTGAAACGCCTCTTCGACGTTGAAACCAACGCCGTTATCCTCCACTATCAGTTTCAGGAATCCATCGGCGGAAGCCAGGGAAATGTTTACAAGGCGTGCGGCGGCGTGCTTCCCAATGTTGTTAAAGCACTCCTGCACAAGGCGATAGGTGATGACTTCGGTCTGCTGAGGAAGGGTCCCCATCTTGGAAAGCTGGAGCTTTACGCGGCACGGATTCAGCCGCTGGAAGCGATTGACCAACTGCCGCAAGGCAGCACCTAGCCCCAACTGTTCTAGGACGGCAGGGCTAAGGGCGGCGATCAGCCTGCGCATCTCCAGGATGGTGCGTTCGGTAAGGTCGCGGGCCTCGGCAAGCTTGGACCGTAGCTCGGATTCGCTTTCCGGCAGGGCTTGCTCGATGAGTTCCATTTGGAGGCGGATGCACAGGAGACTCTGGCCGGCTTCGTCGTGCAGCTCACGGCTGATACGGCGGCGCTCCATCTCTTCCACGTGCAGCATGTGTTCCGCTAAGCGGCGGACTTGCTCTTCGCGCTGGGCCAGATCCTCCATCAGGCGGGCCTTTTCCGCGGCCATCAGGCAGCGTTCGGCGGCGGCCGCCAGCAGTTCCTGTTCGCGCGGCAGCCATTCGTAAGATTTCGTGAAGCCGAACTGCATCACCCCGGCGGTGCGGCCTTCCGTCGCCAATGGAATCGACCAGCAGGACGCGTAGCGGCTGTGCCATTGCTGGTCCAGCAGGAAGTCGGTGTGGCTGTTGCCGTCCATGTAGCGAAGCTTAGACAGCTTGCGAACCAGGCCTGGCCGGTTGGGGATGGAAACACTCGCGGATTGAGGAGAGCCCGCTTGCAGCACCCAGGCCGAGCCGTCTTCGCTCAGCATGTATAGGCGCCCGGCGTCCGCCCGACAGGCGTTTACCAGGGATTCGAGGAATCGCCGCAGCAGCTCTTCCAGGTTGCGGGACTCGAGTTCGATGCGAAATAGTTCGTAGAACGCCTGGGTCTCAGCCTCGCGGACCTGGTAATAGGCATTGTTCAGGGTCAGGATGACGCAGAAATGGAGCTGTTCCCGAACCCACTGAAAGTTGGCATGCTCATCGGGCAGCAGTGACACCAAAAGCGGTGACAACAGCCGGTCGTATTCCTGAAGCGCTTCCAGGATCGCGCTTGGTGGCAGGTTGAGCTTGGCCAGACGGCGGCCGTTGTACTCCACCTGCTCGATGAAATGAAGCGGGGCCTTTCCTTGGGCCAGAATGCGCGCCGCTGCTCCGGGCGTGATCTGAGCCAGCGCCGTTCTTTGTTGGGGTTCGAAGCCAAGCTGGCGCAGGCGGCTCAGAAATTTGTGGTCGATTTTGTCGGCGTGCGG
>CAZDGT010000163.1:0-9812 GCA_964504905.1 uncultured Bordetella sp.
GAACCCAACATTTACGTGCAGGACGACTGGCACGCAAAATCTTGGCTGACCCTGAACATCGGAATGCGTTGGAGCCACTTCAGTCCCATCACTGCGGCTCAGGGCCAGCGCTCCAACTTCGATCCGGCTCTGGCTAAACTGTGTACGCCCACTGCCTGCAATCCGTTCCAAATTGGCGCGACAGCCGGCGTACAGTCCTATTGGACCAACTTTGAACCGCGGCTGGGCTTCGCTGCCACCGTCCGAAAAGGCCTGGTGGTTCGCGGCGGTTTCGGCATGAGCCGTTTCGCTCAGGACTTTGCTTCTGGTGCGCTGAACCTCTACAACCCGCCATTCATTGGCCAGAACCTTACTTGTTTCCCGGCACGTACAGACTCCACGGCTTGCCCGGCTGGCAGCGGACTACTTCGCCAGGGTGCGCCAATAACCTCGATCCCGCCGTTGAACAATCAACTCCCCGGCACGATGGGTGCCCACGCTACCGAGTATCCGCAGGCCTACATCATGCAGTGGAACCTGACGGTACAAAAGCAGTTTGGTGCCAACGTTGTTAGCGTCGGCTATGTCGGTCAGGTTGGCCGCCATCTGCAGTACGCTCCCAATATCAACATCCCGAAGGGAACCACCACCCCCGGTGCGTATAACCCGTTGGTTTATTCCGGCGTGTTGCCGAGGGTAGGTACCATCAACAACTACCAGGCCACCGGCGCATCCTCCTACAACGCGGCGCAGTTTAGCTTCGAACGCCGCTATTCTAAAGGTCTTACCGCCAACATCAACTTCGTGTTCAATCGGAACCTCACCAATATTTCCAACGGTGGGACCACCGGGGCCGCGACTGTTGGTGCGATTCTCCCGTATGACAGAAGCTACGACTGGGGCAACTCGGATATCGGCGTGAAGAATCGCTTATCCTACCGCGTCAACTACGAGCTTCCCTTCGGCAAGTCTGGCAGCAGAATGACAAAGCTTGCGATCGGTGGATGGCAGCTCAATGCGCTGGCCTTCTGGCAGTCCGGTATACCGTACACGGTGCTAAATTCGAAGACACCGGTTCCATCGAATGTTAGCTCGCTTGTGACCACGGACCGTCCGAACCTGAGGGCAGACCAGCCGTTCTACCCGGAAAACCAAAGTCTCAGTAATTGGATGAATCTGAACGTGTTTGCTCTTCAGCCTACCGGTAGTCCTGGCAACGAAGCACGCACAATGTTCTACGGCCCGCACCAGAAGGCGGTGGATTTCTCAGTGTTCAAAGACTTCGAGCTTCGGGAAAGACTGAAGCTGCAGTTCCGCGCCGAGGTCTACAACATCACCAACACTCCAAACTTCGGGCAGCCGAACCTCACGATCACAAATTGGACTTCGACCAATGTTGGCGCAACACCAACCACTTCGGGTCAGTTTAATTCCATCACCTCAACCAACCAGGCGCTCAACCCACGGCAGTATCAGTTGGCGCTAAAGTTGATCTTCTAGTCAGTTGCAGTTGGACTCACGGCCCGGCTCCGAAAGGAGCCGGGCCTTTTTATTTCTGCAGCCTCGCCGCTATCCAGTCCACAATCAGCGTGTCCAGCCAAAATCTTGGTCCCTCGCGGGCGAGGAATCCCAGATGGCCTCCATGGTCCACTGCAACGAGATTGAGATGCGGATTCTCGGCAAATGCAGGATGACGGTACATCTCGAAGGGGATCATGGGGTCGTCTTTTGACTGCACCAGCATGGTGGGGATGCGGATGCGCCCCAGGAACTGATTCGAAGATTGGGTGCGGTAGTAGTTATCGGCCGTACCAAAGCCGAAGATCTTCGCCGTGTAGAGGTCGTCGAAATCGTAAATAGTATGGACCTTCGCCAACGGTCCCAGCGGGAATAATTCGGGAGCCATCCGGTTGCGCCGGCGGACGCGATCCTTCAATTTAGCGACGAAACGGCGCCGGTAGAGAATGTTTTGAGGCTCCCCGGTCGCCCGCACGGACGCAGCCAGGTCGATTGGCGCCGACACCGAGCAAGCACCCGCAAACAATACCCCGCCCCTCTCGCCTAGTTCACCAGCCAGCTTCAAAACAATATTGCCGCCCAGCGAGTAGCCCACGGCGAAAATCGGCAGGCCGCTGGCGCGCTGGCGCTCACGCGCGACGTGCAAGAGATCGCCGGTCTGTCCCGAATGATAGTTGGCTTTAGGATGCCAGGGAGAGCCGCCACAGCCACGCATGTTGTAACGGTGGGTCACGAATCCCGCTTCCAGGGCGGCAGCTGCCATGCTCCGCGCATACCCGGACTCGCTCGATCCTTCCAGGCCATGAACCAGAATTAACTCGCCGATGGGGCGCTCCGGCGATTGGGCGCGAACCAGGAGTTGGACGCCGGGCTCGGGCTCGTAGAAGACATCCGTGACCGGCCAGCGCGGTTCACTTTCCGGGCGCGGCCAGAAATTACCGGCAATGGTTGCCAGGTGGGAATTTTTGAACAGGGGGTGGAAGGGCCGCAAACTCCCATTATGGCTTGCCGGCCAAGGAGTTCTAGCGGGGCTTACGGAGGGCCGCGCTATCGCTTTCGCCCGCTAGTTCAAATGAGATAGGAATCCTGCGGAGGCATCTACGGCACTGATAATAACCATGAATCGGCAACATGACTTTGCGGTGAAACATACGGCACCAGATGCCGCCAAACCACGCCACGAACCAATGCCTTCGCGGCTCGGGCGGGAAAATACCGGGATCAATCGAATCTAGCTGACTCATGAGTCCTTATAAATATGCACTCCGAAGGCCAGTCCTTCAGGAGTTGCAGTTGTGTGGGTGGTAAAATCCAATGACTCATCTTCGCATGCAAACCGTCGCTATTCCTTATCGAGTTGCCGATTTTCTTAAGCAACATCCTCCTTTCCAATTCATGGATGAAGCCGACCTGGTCAGTCTGGCCGCCCACGGCCGCGTGAAATTCCACGATATAGACGAATACATCTGCTGGCAGTCGTCCCCCCATACGTCGTTCATCTACGTAATCCAGCAAGGTTCCGTTTCTCTTTGGGACGAAACCGTCAATCCACCCGTCCTGTGCGATATCCGCGGCGCGGGAGATTGCATCGGCATCGAGCGTTTCAATGGCTCGCCCACTAGTCTTTACTCCGCCAAAGCGGCCAGTGAGGTCCTGCTCTACGCGCTGGATGCCGGCGATTTCGAAAATTTGCTGGCGCGTTACCCTCGCGCAACACAATATGTCGCCGCGTATTCGGCGGTCACCGCGGACTACAAGGCCCCGGGCGAGCGCCCCCGGCCTCACGAAATCTTTCTGGCCGATCTCGTGCGGGACCGCACACCCGCCCAATTCCCGGCGTCTACCTCAATCCGCGAAGCCGCTCGAGTGCTGAGTGAATCCGGCGGGCAAGCCATCGCCCTCACTACGGACGGTGAACCAACCGCTCTCCTCACGCCCAGCGATGTCCTGCACTGGGTGGCAGCCGGCGCCTCGGATCCGGAACAGCCTGCGCTGGCCATCGCGTACACCAATCCTGTAACCGTTGCGCCGCAAACATTGGTGAGTGACTGTGTTCTCGCCATGGCCGAGTCGCGAACGAGCGCCGCCGTGCTTACCAGCGATGGCTCTCCCAACGCCGCGCTGCAAAGTATCGTTACAACCGCAGGTTTGTCGCCGGCATTCGGCGATGACCCCAATACCCTCCTTCGGGAGATTGACTCCGCGCCCCGGATCGAGTCGCTTCGCGCGCTTCATGAGCGCACCCGTACCTGGATACTCGACAACCTGCTGGCGCCATCGGCACTGGATTGGCTCGCTGCGTTCGCCGATCTGGTAAACCGCCGCATCTTGGAGCGCCTGGTCCATTTCACCGGGAACAACCAGCCTGACCGCCTCTGGTGCTTCTACGGGGCTGGAGGCCGCCGGGAGCTGCTCACTTCGGTGGGACCGCGCATTGCGGTTATAGGAACCGCGCCCGCGTCCATAGAGGATGCACTGACCGAATGCGGCTATATTGCCGCTGAATCGCCGATCACAGCAACACTCGATGAGTGGAAGGCTCGCTTTTCCGGGTGGATTCGCGAGCCCATCCAATCGGAAGCTTACCTTGCGCACGCCTTCTTCGATCTGCGCCGGGTCCAAGGGTCCGAGCAATTGTTCGCTGAGTTGGAAGCGCACATCCGCGCCGAGTTGGCCGCCGCACCGGATTTTCTCCGCGTCCTCGCGTACGACTGTATGTCCAACCTTCCGCCGCTCACCTTCTTCCGCGACTTGGTGGTTGAAGAGTCGGGCGAGAAGAGCGACACCTTCCGGCTGGAGAGCAGCGCGCTGCAACCACTGGTGGATGTGGCCCGTGTGTTCGGCCTTGCCACTGGCGCGCCGCTCGGTGCTTCAAGCACTGCGCGTTTCGAACAAGCCCGCCGGCGGATACCATCGCAAGAATCGATTTTCCGCGAAGCGGCCGGGACCATGCGCGTCGTACTTTACCACCAGTCGCGTGCCGGACTGCGCTTGGGCTCTAGCGGAGCGGAGCTCCCGCTCTCCTTGCTGAGCCGCCAAGACCGCCAGGTCCTCAAGAGCGGCTTTCGCTCCATTCACCGCCTGCTCGAATTCACGGCGCCGTGCGATTGGCTGGAGGCGCTTTGAGCTGGGCTCCCGAGACTCCCATCGAGGAGGTGCGCTTTGTCGTACTGGATTCCGAGACCACTGGGCTCAATCCGCGCAAGGACCGAATCATAACGATTGGCGCGGTCGCTATGGTCAATCACGAAATCCTGATCGAGGATTCCTTTGAAGCCCTCTTGAAAATCGACTATAACTCCAGTGCAGTGACCGTGCATGGGATCACGCGCGAGGAAAGCCTTGCGGGAATGGATGAACCGGAGGCGCTCGAACAGTTCTTGAAGTACTTGGGAGACGGCGTCATTGTAGGCCACCACATCGGCCATGACGTGGAAACCCTCAACGCCGGTTATGAACGCCACTTTGGTTTTCGCACGACGAACCCCAGCTTGGACACCATGGATTTGACGCTGAACCTGGAACGTGACGGCGCCTTTGCCGGCCGCGACGCTATTCAAGAGTTCTCGCTCGATGGCCTCTGTGCACTCTTCAACATCATTCCGCATGACCGGCACACCGCAGCGGGGGATGCGTTTATGACGGCGCTCGTCTTCCAGCGCCTTCTCCGGCTGGCGGCAAAACATCAACGAACCACATTGTCACGCTTGCTGGAACGCTTCGAGCCCGAAGGCTAGCGCACTGGGCTTCCCAGAGAACAGAGCGGATCTCCCACCACGATATTCTGCCAGCTCAACGAGCGAATAGACAAATAGTAGCTCTCCGCCAGATTGCGTCCGCTGTAGTAGGCGGGCAAGAGCAAATCCGGGCGCGGCGTCATGGTCAAATACGGTTCGTAGACGTGCCCGGAGCCTCCCGTGGCTCCCTCAAGAATGTAGTCCGCCAACATAGATTGCGGCGAACCCGCGAACCAGGCCGAGCGGATGTTCCACTCCTGGCTTGAAGTCCATTTGTCCGGCGGCTTCTGAAATGAGCGGCCATCGGTGGAGACATACTCAGTGACGATCCCGCCGGGAAGCCAGTGAAAACCTGGAAAGCGCCGGTCATGATGTTTGTCGTTGGAACCCCAACTGGCGTAGCCGATCACGTCAATCTGGCCATACACCGGCCGGATGGATTCTTCGAGCACTACGCGATCCTTAGGCAAAAGAATGGCGGCGTCGCGCAGCCAATCATTTCCCGGCTCATCGTCGGCGCTGCGGAGATCGAGTACAAATTTGCCCCGGTTGGTGGCCACCAGCGATCGCTCGATCATGCCTTTGACGCCATCGAAGTCGTAGGCGGCCAAGCGCGTCACCAAGTAGATCGGAAACTCCGGGTGCGAAAACGGCCGGTCCCGTTTCCCGAAGAACGGATTTTGGAGGCCGCCATCGGTAGGGTGCGCCTGCCCAGTGTGCAGATCGGCGTAGAGCAAGGTGAGTTCGCTATCGACCGACGCGTAGTTGCCATTCATGCCCTCGGTGCCCGTAATCTTGAGTGGCACGCCCGCGGTGGTGACAACGTAGTAAATGCTTTCTTGAAGTCCTTCCTTGCGAAGAAATGCCCCGATGGGGCGGGCGATCTGGCGATCGAAATCCTCGCGCGAGATGACTTCGTCGGTCTTGGCTTTGAGGTGACAAATGTTCTTCGGGGGCACTCCCCGGCGGCGCGCATAATATTCGCCAATATTACGTGAAAGCGGGGAGTTATCGTTCACCACCAAGAGCACTCGATCCGCTGTCAGGGAGGGCGGTGCGGCCAAAATAGGGAGCGAAATGGACACCAGCGTGGCAGCCGAAAAAAGCCTCACTGCTCGTGGTACCATCGCTTCATCCTAGCAGCGCGGAAGCCCGTGAGATACTGGAGTTAAGCGTACTCAAGGGAGAGCGTTTCCGGTCTTAAATGGATCTCGATCAGCTCCATACTTTTCTCGAAATTGTCCGCCTGAAGAGTTTCTCCAAGGCGGCACAGTCGTGTTACCGCACGCAGCCTGCGGTCAGCGCGCAGGTGCGCCAGCTAGAGCAGGAAATGAACGCCCCGCTCTTTGCGAGACTGGGCACCAAGATCGCCTTGACCCCCGCCGGAGAGATCTTCGCGCAGTACGCCGAGCAGATACTGGACCTGCGACGCCGCGCTCAGGATTCCATCAACGAGCTGGAACGCGTGCCGCGCGGGGAACTCGTGATTGCCGCGAACGAAGCGACCTGCATTTACGTGCTGCCGCGCGTATTTTCGGAATACAAGAAACGTTTCCCCAACGTCCAGATTCTGGTGGATCGCGCCTACGGAACGCGTGTGGTGGAGGCCGTGGTCGACAACCAGGCGGACTTCGGAATCACGCAGCTGCCTGTGACGGAAAAGCGCCTCCAGGTGGCAAAGATTCACGCCGACGAGATCAAGGCACTGTTTCCCCCGGGAAGCCCTCTCGCGGCCAAGGATTTCATTCTTCCCCAGGATCTGGCGGGTCTTCCGCTATTGATGCCCAAGGCAGGCCAGACGCGCAACCGTCTCAATGCATGGCTGGAGCCGGTGGAGGACCAGGTATCCATCTCGATGGAACTCGATTCCACCGAAATGCTAAAGCGTTTTGCGATGGCGGAGCTGGGTGTCGCCTTCGTTGCCGGGTCGCATTGCCTGGAAGAAATTGGCAGCCGTAAGCTGGCGGCGCGCTCGCTCGGCCCGGAACCAATGGTCCGGCAGATTGGGCTAATCTATAGAAGGGATAAAGCCCTCTCGAAGGCGGCGCTGGGATTCATCGAGGTGACGATGAGCCACGCAGTTACGGAGGCGGCAGTTCTTCCGAAGAGGATGGCGACGATTGAGCGCGGAGCCGTGAAGGCTGCGCCCGTAGAAAGTTAAACCGAACATGCACCGAGTCACCGTCAAGACGTCTACCATTTTTATCGCCAAGAGCGGACAGACGCAGGTGTATCGCTCCGTGGGAGAGATTCCCGCGAAATTGCGCAAAGAACTCGAAGAATCGACGAACAGTTTCAATTCGGCCACCATCCTGATTGCCGACCGCCGCGGGCGCGCCGAAATCGTGAAGGCCCTGAACGGCATGCCTTCCAGCTTGCGAAGCCGCTTGGCGACCTCCTTGACTCCTCGTCCCGCCGCGCAGGAGACGAAGGAAGTGGCCGACAGCAAAGTTACGCCCCTGCTGCATTTCGCGCGGCGCAATTGGCTGGAGATCACGCTGCCTGCCGCAGTGGCACTGATCGTGTGGGCGGCGTTCAACTTCAGATAAACTCTTGGGATGAGCTTTCCCCAAATGAGCAGGTTCCAGATTCTGGCAATCGGCGGATTGTGCTGCCTGATGCCGGCTTACGGACAGTCTGGAATGGAATATCCGCGAATGCCGTGGGGCGGCTATGCCTATCCCACGTCCTATGACGCCGAGGTTGCCGATCCAGACGTTCACCGCGTGCTGTTTGAGAACGAGAACGTCATGTTCCTGGAGGTGGCAAATCCCCCGGAGCTGGCCGTGAAAATGCACGGACACCCCTACGCGTCCGTGTTCGCGCGCGACACGGGAGGGGCGCAGACCACATCAGGCGCTATCCTCGACGACAAACATCTGGACCCTGACAGTCCGTTCGCCGGCAAGGGATGGGGCCAAGGGCCCGCTCCGGCTGGCTTGGCGTTTCCGCGGTGCACCACGGCGCCGCCCGAGGTGCCACACCGGCCACTCAACCACGGCAAAGTTCCCGTGCATTTCTATCGCATTGAGTTCCGGCGGCTGGACGCCGATGGTCTGCGAACGCATTGGAAGGAGTGGTATCCGTGGATGCTGAAACCCGGCAAGCCGGTTCCTAGCGCGCCGCGAGGACAGCCAGCCAACTACGATTCGATTGTAGCCGCTCCCAACAATTACCAGCTTCTTTTTGAGGATAGCCATGTGCGCCTGCTTGAAGTGACAGTTCGGCCCGGAGAGACCACGCCTATGCACGGGCATCCCTATCCATCGGTGCTCGCGTTCGACGCGGTTGCGTTCAATCCCAGCGAAGTTTCGGATACTAAGCTCGATCCCAAAAGCCCGCTAAACGGACAAGGCGCGGGGCAAGGCCCTGCACCGAGTGCTTTCGACATGAAGGCTCCGACCTGCACGACCATGAATTCGCAGGCGCCACACACAATCCGGAATAACAGCGACACCCCGCTTCACTATTACCGCATCGAGTTCAAGCGCGTGGATGGCGACGCGTTCGCAGCGCACTGGCAGGAGTGGTATCCCTGGATGAAGTACATGAAGAACATGCGCTAGGGCGCGCCGATGTCCCGTTTAGCGAGCCGCAGCGCCATGGTTCCCTGCACCGTAACCACGTCGTAATGTCCCACCGTGCCAATAAGCTGGTGCGCGGCCCAGGGCTCCAGGTGATATTCGTTGGTCAGCCAGCGCACCATATCGGTAGTGGCGAGTTGCAGGGCACGATCCAGAGGACTCTGGAATTCGGGCTGTGCGCCGACACTGATGATAGAGTCGCTGGTCTCAATGCGGGGACCCGTGAGTCCGGCGTTCTTCTTCAGTTGAACTGAGAACTCGACGTCCATCGAAGTCTCGATACCCGTGCCGAGCGCCTCTCCGTCCGCCATCAGAGCATGGGCATCGCCCACATATAGATACGCCCCCGGATGGTATACCGGCAGAATGACAGTGGAGCCTTCGTCGACGCGGTTGTAGTCGAGATTGCCGCCATAGGAGCCAGCCGGGCCGGAAGTGGGAACAAATTCGCCTGGCGCGGCGACGCCAACGCAACCCAGCATGGGATGCGCGGAAAATTCGAGCTTGGTACGGCTACTGGACGGTTCGCGCAGCCGCACGGTCTGCTTACTTACGTCGATATCCCAGGGCAACATGTCGGCGCGTCCTTTGCGAATAAGATCCGCCTTGTAGCGGTTAGCATAGACTCCTTCCACTGCCTCCGGCAGCAGTGAAATCAGCCCCAGGCGATAGTTGGTGTATCCCCAAGTCCGGTTCAAGCGCACTTTGCGGAACGTCACCAGCAAGGCGTCACCAGGCTCAGCGCCCTCAACGAAAAAGGGTCCCGTAAGCGGGTTGCCGGGGGTCGAAAGGTGCGCATCTTTTTCGTCCTGCCCGCCCGAGTCGAGCGTTTTGGTGATGACGACATCACCAGAGCGAATTCGCTGCACCACGGGGTTGGTGTGAGAAAACGTGTGGGGGTAAGTGGCAGGAATCACGGTGTGGGTCTCAGCCGCTACCGGCACGCATAGGATGAGGAAGAGATACATCGCCAGGCGCATAGTGCCTTGTATCG
>CAZDGT010000164.1:0-3329 GCA_964504905.1 uncultured Bordetella sp.
TCGATTACGACGTGCCCCACATGCTGGTCCTGAACTACGTCTACGACGTCCCGAGCCTCGCGCGAAAGGGAAACTTCCTCGATAACGCCGTTGGACGGACGGTGTTTAAGGGCTGGCAGTTATCCGGGATCGCCACCTTCCAGGGTGGATTCCCAAGCAATGTCACTGTGAACTTCACCGGCATCGGCGGTGAGTTGAACCGGATCTACACCGGTTCGGAAACGGTGGCCCCGCGCGTTTCGCTCGCTGGCGACCCCGGCGCGAAGAAGCAGATCGACGCCTGGATCGACACAAGCGTGTTCCGCGCGCCGTCGGTGGGCTCTGCTGGTCTTGAGTCCGCGCGCTACGTTGTACGCCGTCCCGGCATCAACAACTTTGATGTCTCCATCTTCAAGAACGTGAACTTTACCGAAGCCAAGTTCCTGCAATTGCGCTTTGAGATGTTCAACGCATTGAACCACACCCAGTTCTCGAACTTCGAGCGGACCATTCGCTTCGATCCGCGCACCGGCGCCATCACCAACCTTCCGACGTCGCTCGGCGGGGGTGGCGGACGGTATGGCTTTGGCGCCATCAACGAAGTGCGTGACCCGCGCTTCATCCAGCTCGCGATGAAGTTCTACTTTTGATATGGAGCGACCTGTCAATAGCGTTACGAACCTCTGATAATTAATTCCGGAAGTCAGGCCGGCTTTCCTCCGCAGGGAGGAGAGCCGGCCTTTCCTTTTTTGGACAGCAGAGCCGATAACAGCGAGGAGCTATCGCGACGATTGATCACTCTGATATTCGCGGGTCGGAACCGCATGGACATGATCCGTCGGGAGCTGCCTCGGACTAGACGCGCGGGTTGGGGCCAGAGCCCGTTCCGCATAAAAGCTAAGGAGGGTTCTCCTTCTCGTGTGCCCTGCGCTGTCATCGGCGCTGCTGTCCGAAAATCCATCTTTCTTAAGCCGCAGCCAGCTTCTGCTGTTGTTCTGCTTTCAGGGCAATCGCCCAGATGAATCCAAGCAGTTCGCGGCCGAGCGCTGTGACGATTTGGTTCTTGTTTTTGCCGCGCGCCGCAAAGCTTTTATACCGCTTGTTCAATCGGTGCTGCGCCTTCCAGGCGATGTTCTTTACATCCTCACTCAGAGCCAGCGATTTCTGTCTGCGTAGCAGATATCCGGTGACATTTGGCCTATGTTGATACGCCCAGGCTGCCTCCACCAGAACCCTTCTCAGGTGAGCGTTGCCCGTTTTCGTAATGGCGCCCCGCTGGATGCGGTTACCGCTGGAGTGCTCGCGTGCCACCAGTCCGCTGTAGCCCATCAGCTGGCGTGGACTCTCAAACCGCGACAGCGATCCGAGTTCCGAGACGATCGTGGCTGCGGTGGTCTGAGCCACACCACGCAGTGCCTGTAAAGCTTCGATGACGGCTCGGATCTCGGCTGGCGCCTGCTCGATCGCCTCGTCGATGGCCTTCTCCAGCTTTACGATCCGTTCGGCGACATGTTTCACCTCGTTAAGATAATCCGCCAACGTCGCTTCCAGCGCCGGCTGGTCAAAGTGGACATGAGTATGGATCCACTCCAGATACTGTTTGGTCCACGCCTTCATGCCTTCCGGCCGGCGGCCGTGCCGCAGCAGAAACTTGCCGAGCCGGTGCCGCGCCTTCAGCTGATCTTTCTTGGCCGCCTCGCGGGCCCTCACCAGATCCCGCAATGCCTCATGCGCCGCGTCCGGTACCCACACCGCCGTCAGTTCTCCGGCGCGGTGACACCGCGCCAGTTTCTCCGCATCGCGGCGGTCGGTTTTGACTCTGTCGGTCGCTTTCACTGGCACCAGTCCCGGAGCAATCACCTGGCAGGCTACGCCCAACTGCGTCAGCTGCCAGTACAGAACATACCCCGTCGGACCAGCCTCATAGCAGGCCTTCAGCTGCTTGGCCGGGCCCAGCTTATTCACCAGCTTCCGAATCGACTCCAGCCGGTTCGGGATCACACCGTGCGATCGAACCTCTCCATCGGCTTCTGCCACCGCGACGGCAATCGTGTCCGCATGGACATCCAGACCTACAAAGCGTACTTTAGACATTGGCGACCAATTCCTTTCGTATGCGGCTCTGCGCCGCTGGATTCACCTCTTCGCAGCGTAACCCGCGCCTCTGCGAATCGGCGATTGGTCGCTCCATATTGACTAGTTTGCAGCTCCGTGTAGTCCTTCTCCTTGGCTTGTTTCTGGCGCGCGCCGAACCGCAAAGTTCGGCCGCGCGCCAGGCCGAGCTCTCCGGTAATCTCCCCGCCGCCGAAAAAGTCTACGAAGAACAACTTAAGCTTCGCCCGGATGCCGAAACCTGGCAGCGGCTCGGGCTGATTCGTCACCTTCAGAACAAGTTTGAATCCGCCATTCCCGCCTTCCGCGAAGCGCTTCGACTGAACGCCTCGCTGTGGACCTCCCACCTGTTTCTCGGGCTGTGCCTCTACCGGACGAACCAGTTTCCCGAAGCCCTGGCCTCCCTCGAACGGGCCGACCGGTTAGCACCGGTCAATCAGCCCGGTCGCGATGATGTCGATTACTGGCTCGGTGCAACGCGCATCGCGGCCGGTAAGACCCTTTCAGGGTTGCAGGCTCTGGAAAGATTGCTGCTGCGGAATCCCAAGCATGCGGATGCACTCGAGCTTTCGACACGCGCCTATGCCGAGTTTGGAACGGCCTTGTGGAACGATGTTGCGGAACGCAGCTTTGAAACATCGGCAGGGCAAGAGGTCCACGGCAACGCGCTCGAAAGCGAGGGCACCCGCAAGGGCGCACTCGAGGCATACCGCGAATCGAAGGCACTTGCTCCGAAGCGGGCCGGGCCGGGGCTGGCGATGGGCAGGCTGCTGCTGCGAGAAGGCAACGCCGCAGAGGCATTCGATGTGCTCAGCGCCGAAACGCGCCTGCCTGGCGCACGGGCAGAGGCGTCCTACTACGCTGGCCTGGCAGCCGTGCAACTGGGTAGGTTCGCGGAGGCGGCTCCTCTCCTGACGGCAGCAATGCCGTGGGATCCGGGAAACGCCGAGATCCCGCTCGCCCTGGCACAGGTCTACCTGGCACTCAAAGACCGGCCGAAAGCGGCAGAGGCTGCGCGGCAGGCGCTTGCTGTCGATCCCACCTCGGCGGCCGCACGGGATCTGCTGGCGGCTTCCGAGCCGTAACTTACCGCTCGCGACGTTTTGCGAGGATCTGGCGGTGCCGCTCAAGCTCGCGGGCTGCCAGCGCGGGCTCGCCCAATTCGCGATACAGGCCAGACAGCAGATAGTGGATCTGGTCGTCTTCAGGCTGAAGTTTGGCGACGGTCTCCCACTCCC
>CAZDGT010000165.1:0-2528 GCA_964504905.1 uncultured Bordetella sp.
AATCCAGGCCGCGCGATCAGCCGCGACACAATCTTGGAATCGGTATGGGGATTCGGCAACGATGTGAGCGAGAACACGCTCGAAGTGTTTGTGCGCCAGTTGAGGCTCAAGGTGGACACTCGCGAGCCAAAACTCATTCACACCGTGCGCGGTTTCGGATACAGGATGCAGGAATCGTGAGATGAGATCACGCTCCATTCGGTTTCGGTTGACGATCTGGTATGCGGCGGTCTTGACGGGGGGGCTGGGATTGTTCGGATCCCTCATGTGGCTCTCTCTGCGTCATCAGTTGATGGCCGGCTTGGAGCGCGATCTGAATGGAACGGCGACCCGCGTCGAGAGCTTCGTCCGCAGCGAATCAGCCGAAACTGGAGTGCAGATTCGCGAGGAACTGGAAGAATTTTCCCAGGCATTGCCACCCGCCACGTATCTTTATCTGCGCGGGTCCAACGGCTTTGCGTTTCGCTACCCGCCCACGCTGCCACCAGCTGGTGCCCCTTTCCGAGTGCAAAACCGGACTTTCAAGTTGAATGGTGAAACATTCGATCTGGAAGTGGGCGCGCCGCTCACAGAAATAGACCATGTCCTGGGGCTTCTGCGGCTCCTATTGTGGAGCTTGATCCCCGTAGTGATCGCCATTGCCTGCGTGGGAGGCGCCTGGCTCAGCGGACGGGCTCTAAAGCCGGTGAAGGATGTAACGGATGCGGCGCTGGACATCAGTATCGAGAACCTCTCCAGGCGGTTACCGGTACCGGCCACGGGTGATGAAATTGCGCAGCTCGCCACGGTCTTGAACTCGATGCTTGGCAGGCTGGAAGACGCGGTTACCACGCTGTCGCAGTTCGCTGGCGACGCTTCGCACGAACTGCGCACGCCGCTCGCTGTTATCCGAACTACGGCGGAACTGGCGCTGCGCCGGGATCGGGCACCTGAATCCTATCGGACGGCTCTGCAAGAAGTTGCCGCCGAATCTGCGCGAATGACGCAGCTCATCGAGGATCTATTGACGCTGGCACGCAGCGACGCAGGAGCCGTGGAGATGCCGCGAACAGCACTCGATCTGCGTGAGGTACTTAGCACAGTCAAGCAGGAAATGGAAGGCTTGGCACAAACCATTGGGGTTCGCGTGACGGCAGTGTTCGGCGGTAGTCCAGCCATCATTTCAGGGAATCGCGAGGCTCTGCGGCGCTTGTTCATAGTGCTGCTGGATAACGCCTTGAAGCATTCCCGAGCGGGCGGCGAAGTGATTCTGACCGTAGCGTCCGCCAATGGTGAGGTTGCAGCAAGCGTCGAGGACTTTGGAGAAGGCATCGGCGAGGCAGACTTGCCACATATTTTTCAGCGCTTCTATCAAGCTGACAGGTCGCGAAGCGCAGGGGGGCACGGCCTGGGGCTCTCGCTGGCCCAAAGTATCGCCAAAGCTCATGGGGTGGAGATTGTCGCCCGAAGCACTCCCGGCAAAGGAAGTATGTTCCGAGTCGTATTTCCAGAACGTGAAGGCAAGGCGATGGATGCCAAACGTTCAGCCAATCTTCAGCCTGTCCCAGTATCTTTTTCGCCGCTCCCGCCGAGCGCCACTACACCCTGAACCGCACGAATGCAAATGTGGATACAAGAGATCTGGCGCTACCCGGTGAAATCCATGGCGGGCGAAACTCTGCAGACCGCGGAGTTGACGGAGTTCGGCGTTGCGGGAGACCGCATCATACAGGTTCGCAGCGCAGCCGGGCGCATGATGACCGCGCGCACGTGGCCGCTGCTTCTTCGCCACCACGCTGTCCTGAATTCTGATGATCTGGTTCTTGTTGACGGGCGGCCGTGGGATTCGCCGGAAGTGGCGCGCGACGTGGAGGCCGCCACGGCCCCGGGGGCCAGGTTGGTTAAAAGCGACGCCGAAGACCGCTTCGATATTCTTCCGTTGTTAGTCGCCACTGACGGAATGCTCTCGGCTGTTGGTTATGACACTAGGCGCTTCCGGCCGAACCTGGTGATCGGCGGTGTGCCGGGGCTGGCGGAACGCCAGTGGGAAGGCGCGCAGTTGCGGATCGGTCCGGTCGTGATCGGGATGGACGATCTGCGGGCCCGCTGCATCATGACCACGTTTGACCCGGATACAGGCGAGCAGGATTTAGGCGTATTGCGGCGAATAAAGAGAGACTTCAGCAGCCGGCTGGGACTCAACAGCTTTGTGGCAGCGCCCGGCCGCATATCGGTTGGCGATACGGTGGAGCTGCTCTCCCGGCCCTGATTGGACTGGCCCACCCTCCCTCTTCCGGCGATTCTCTGCTATCCTCTTCCACAAAGATGTTGCGCCGATTGCAGCCCGCGCTGGCCTTGTTTCTGACTCAATCGCTATCTGTTTCAGCGCAGGAACGCGTGGATCTGGGCGTCATTCACCAAATTAAAGCCGAGGCCTTCCAGAACCCCAAAGTCGCGGAAACCGCATACCAGCTCACTGACGTCTACGGGCCGCGGCTCACCAATTCGCCGCAGTTTCGGGCGGCCGGGGAGTGGGTCGTTAAGCAACT
>CAZDGT010000166.1:0-15497 GCA_964504905.1 uncultured Bordetella sp.
AAAGCCAGAACTTTTAGTGTACTACAGGAGAGGGCCAGGTGACGCCTATCCCCCCACCACGTCCAAAAACGCCTGCGCCGCATGGCTGAGCACGCGCCTTGCGGGATGGACCAGCCTAATCTTGCGGTCCACGTCCATCTCTTTCACCTTGACCTCATGCAGGATTCCCTGCCGGATCTCCTCGTCCACGCACATGCGGGGAAGAAACGCCACGCCCTCGCCACGCTGCACCATCTTGCGGATCGCCTCAATGGTTGGCATCTCCAGATCCATGTGTAGCGGTACCTTGTGGCGCTGGAACTCACGCAGCACCACGGCGCGGTAGGGTGAGACCACGTTGTGCGCGATGAACTGCTCGTCGCTCAGGTCGCTGATGGAAACCGTATCCTGCGCGGCCAGCCGATGCTGAGGTGAAACGATGAATGCCAGATGATCGTGATAGATCACCTTCGAGACCAGGCGCTCGTCCTCCGGGTCGTAAGTGAGGATGCCGAGTTCCAGATCGCCGTCGATCAACTCGGCTGGGATCTTGCTCGACAAGCTCCGGCGAATCTGCACTTTGATCTTCGGATACTGCCGACGGTAACGCTCAATGTGATCCAACAGGTAGAGCGTCGAGGACTCGTTCGCGCCTATGGTCAACCGCCCCGCCGACTTATCGCGCATCTCCGCCAGCGCGTTTTCCAGCTCCCCTTGTAGATTCTCGAAGCGCCGGGCATAATCGAGGACCACCTTACCGGCATCGGTCAGAAGCAGGTCTTTGGCCGAGCGGTCGATCAGTTTCTCGCCCAACTCTCCCTCTAAGCGCTGTACTGACAATGAGATAGCTGGTTGTGTCCGCAGCAGCTTCTCGGCCGCGCGCGAGAAACTCTTCTCCGTCGCCACCGTCAAAAAGACACGGAGCGGATGTAGTTCCATTTGTAGTTATTATACTACCTTTGAATATTATCAATTTGCCAAATCTGCATCCCGGCGGCATAATCTCAATAGAGGGACCCATGGCCGAACGAATTTACATCTTCGACACCACTCTTCGCGACGGCGAGCAATCGCCCGGTTGCAGTATGACTGTGCCCGAAAAGCTTAAGATGGCCGCCAAACTGGTGGACCTGGGTGTGGACATCCTCGAAGCCGGCTTCCCCATCGCCTCCGATGGAGATTTCGAAGCCGTCGGCGCCGTGGCACGCGAATTCCCGTGGGTGAATGTAGCCGCGCTGGCGCGTTCCAATAAGCTCGACGTCGAACGTGCCGCGCAGTCGCTCAAGAATGCCAAGCGCCCGCGCATTCACACCTTCATTGCCACCAGCGATATCCATCTGAAGCACAAGCTGAAGAAGTCGCGGCAGCAGGTTCTGGACGAAGCCGTGGCCGCCGTGACGCTGGCGCGCTCCTACGTAGACGACGTCGAATTCTCCGCCGAAGATTCCACGCGCACCGATTGGGATTATCTGGAACAAGTTTCGAAGGCCGTAGTAGCCGCGGGTGCGCGCACCGTCAATCTTCCCGACACCGTGGGCTTCTCCGTGCCAGATGAATACGGCGCCATGATTGGGCGCATGGTGAAGGCGCTCGGCAACACCGCCATCGTGAGCGTACATTGCCACGATGATCTGGGCCTGGCCGTCGCGAACTCACTCGCGGCCGTGCAGAATGGAGCGCGGCAGGTGGAGTGCACCATCAACGGCATCGGCGAACGCGCCGGCAACGCGGCTCTGGAAGAAATTGTGATGGCGATTAATACGCGCCGCGACCGCTTGCCTTACGAAACCAAGATCGTGACCGAGCATTTGTTCCCGGCCAGCCAGTTACTGACCTCCATTATTACTTTCGGCCCGCAACCTAACAAGGCCATCGTCGGCGAGAACGCTTTCGCGCACGAGGCCGGCATCCACCAGGATGGTTTCCTGAAAGAACGGACTACCTACGAGATTATCGAGCCGCACAGCGTTGGCGTCCCGGAAAGTAAGCTGATTCTCGGCAAGCACAGCGGACGGCATGCGCTGGCGAAGAGATGCGAGGACCTTGGCCTCGACCTGAGCCGTGAGCAGCTCGATACCGTGTATCATCGATTCACGACGCTGGCGGATCGCAAGAAGGGGATGCGGAACGACGAAATCACCGCCCTCGCGCGCGAAGTGCTCGAAGAGAGCAAAGCGGCGCGTGCCAGCTAGACCACCTTATTCATGAACCTAAAAATCCTAATCCTACCCGGCGACGGAATCGGCGTCGAAGTGACCAGTGCGGCTGTAGAAGTCTTGCATGCCGTGGCGAAAAAGTTCGGCCATACACTTGAACTTTCAGAAGGGCTGATCGGCGGCATCGCCATTCACAAAACTGGCACACCGCTGCCGCTGGATACGCTCAACAGAGCTCTGGCGGCCAATGCGACGCTGATGGGCGCCGTGGGCCTGCCCGAATTCGATAACGCCCCGCCAGATAAGCGGCCCGAGAAAGGCCTGCTGGGTATCCGCTCCACGCTAGGAGTCTTCGCGAATCTGCGGCCGGTGCGCACGTATCCAGAATTAATCGAATCCTCGCCGCTCAAGAACCATGTGATCGAAGGTACCGACATGATCATCGTTCGTGAGCTGACCGCCGGTTTGTACTACGGCCAGCCTCGCGGTATCGAGAATGATCGTGGTTTCAACACTATGTCCTATACACGGGCTGAGATCGAGCAGGTGGCGCATGTAGCTTTCCGGCTGGCGCGTAACCGCCGCCGTAAGTTGACGAGCGTAGACAAATCCAACGTGCTTGAAGTCTCGCAGCTCTGGCGCAAGGTGGTCACGGAGCTCGCCGTGCAATATCCGGACGTGCAGCTCGACCACATGTATGTGGATAACGCCGCCATGCAGATGGTGCTTCGGCCCACGCAGTTCGACGTGATCCTTACCGAAAACACCTTTGGCGATATCTTGAGCGACATCGGTGGCATCCTGGCTGGATCCATCGGCATGTTGCCCTCGGCTTCGCTCGGCGCAGCGCACTCCGGTGTAACGCAGGGATTGTATGAACCGGTCCACGGCTCGGCCCCCGACATTGCGGGCCAGAATAAAGCCAATCCCTTTGGAGCCATCGGCAGCGTCGCCGCGATGCTCGAATATAGCTTCGGCCTGATGAAAGAAGCCAACGCCGTGAACGCAGCCGTCGGCAAGGTGCTGGCGTCCGGGCGAGTGACCGCGGATTTGAAACCAAAGGGCACGCCCGCCACTACCGATCAAGTAGGCAAAGCAGTCAGTGAGGCATTATGAGCAGTCAACCCCGTACTATCGTAGAGAAAATTTGGGATAGCCACATCGTGGCGGCGCAAGCCGGCGCGCCCAGTCTGATCTATATCGATCTGCACCTGTGTCACGAAGTAACAACGCCACAGGCCTTCCAGACGCTGCGCGACCGTGGCTTGAAGGTCCGCCGTCCGGATCTCACCATCGCGACGATGGATCACTCCACGCCGACCACGCCCCACAATCTGCCGATTCTCGACACCACCGGCAAGGCACAGCTTGACCAGATGGAAAAGAATTGCCGCGACTTCGGCATTCGTCTTTACAATCTCGCCAGCGACAAACAGGGGATCGTGCACGTAATGGGTCCTGAACAAGGGCTCACGCAGCCCGGCATGACCATCGTCTGCGGCGATAGTCACACCGCCACGCACGGGGCTTTCGGCGCGCTGGCGTTCGGTATTGGCACGAGCCAGGTGGGTCATGTTCTGGCGACGCAGTGTTTGTTGCAACAGCCTTCGAAGAGCTATGCGATCCGGGTGGAAGGTAAGCTACAACCCGGCGTGACGGCCAAGGACATCATCCTCGCCGTGATCGCAAAAATAGGCATCGGCGGCGGCACCGAATGCGTTTTCGAATACACGGGCTCTACCATTCGTAGCCTCTCGATGGAAGAGCGCATGACCATCTGCAATATGTCGATCGAAGGCGGCGCGCGCGCCGGGCTGGTCGCGCCCGATGACACCACTTATCAATACATCGCTGGACGCGAATTCGCTCCGAAAGGCAAAGATTGGGACGCCGCGCTCGCGCGCTGGAAACAGTTGCCGACCGATGAAGGCGCTGCCTACGCGAAGGAACTGACTCTCGACGCCAACACGCTCGAACCTATGGTCACGTTCGGCACCAATCCAGGCATGGGAATTCCGGTGTCTGGTCTGATTCCAGATCCCTCCAGCATGTCCGATCCCATCGAGAAATCGGATTTGATCAAAGCCCTAAAATACATGGACCTCAAACCCGGCGTGCCGCTCAAGGGCCAGCCGATCAACGTGGTGTTCGTGGGAAGCTGTACCAATTCACGCATCTCCGATCTGCGCGCGGCCGCGGCCATCATAAAGGGCCGCAAAGTAAGCCCTAACGTGCGCATGCTGGTGGTTCCCGGCTCGCAGCAAGTCAAGAAGCAAGCGGAAGCCGAAGGCCTCGACAAAGTCTTTCGCGAAGCGGGTGCTGATTTCCGCGAAGCCGGCTGCTCCATGTGCCTTGCCATGAACGGCGATCAACTCGAACCCGGCGAATACGCCGTCTCCACCAGCAACCGCAACTTCGAAGGACGGCAGGGTAAAGGCGGACGCACTTTCCTGGCCAGCCCGCTGACAGCCGCCGCCAGTGCCATCAAGGGCGTGGTAACCGACGTGAGGAGCCTCTAATGAAAATCGATACCATCGAAAGCAAAACCGTCGCGCTGCCCATCGACAACATCGATACCGATCAGATCATTCCCGCGCGCTTTCTCAAAACCACTTCTATGGAAGGCCTCGGCGACAACCTCTTTCTCGACTGGCGCTACCTCGCCGACGGCTCGCCGAATCCGGACTTCCCGTTGAATAAGCCCTCCGCGAAGGGCGCGCAAATCCTCATTACGGGTGACAATTTCGGCTGCGGTAGTTCGCGTGAGCACGCGCCCTGGGCGCTGGTGCAATACGGCTTCAAGGCGATCCTAAGCACTTCCTTCGCCGATATCTTCAAAGGCAATGCACTCAAGAACGGGTTGCTTCCAATTGTCATCCCCGCCGATATCCACGCGGAGCTGCTCAAGTGGCCGGGCATCACGATGAAGGTCGACTTGGCTTCGCAGACGGTGACGCTGGCGGGAGGTCGCACGGTCGAGTTCCCCATCGATCCGTTCGCCAAAGAGTGCCTGCTGCAGGGTGTCGACGAACTGGGCTACATGATGAAACAGGAGCCCGCCATCGCCGCCTACGAAGCGAAGCGTCCTGGCTCTGTGAATACGTTGGCGTAGTCACGACGCAGGCACATTGTTTTCTCGCGAAATATCAGATAGATCCATATTCGCGGCACGCTCTTGCTGGTTCTTCATGCGCACCATAACGCATGAAGAAATATGTTCGTGACATTCTGAACGATCTGAAGTTGAGTAAAGCCCAGACGAAAAAGCCAGTGCAGCGAGTGCGTCACGCCGGGGAGCTTTTGCCCAGCAGCACTGCCCGACGCGCTCCGGTGGCCGTAGGCAAATTCGCCGCGCGACCGTGGACGAACTCGTAAGCCAGTACCGCGAAGGCGATGGCCTCCTTGGCGTCGGGATCAATGCCGAAATCAGTGCTGGTCATGACCGCGGCGTTCGGTAACAGTTCACCTAGCCGCCGCATAATCTGTCGATTGTGAACTCCGCCCCCAGCGGCAATCACATCTTTCGGATCCACGCGCCTGATGGCTAGCGCAATCGACTGCGCTGTGAACTCTGTGGCCGTGGCGATCAGATCGGGAAGCGGTATACCCGTCGCGATAATTCCGTTGACGAAATCCGAACCGAATCGTTCGCGTCCCGTGCTCTTGGGCGGCTTGAGTTTGAAATACGGATCGCTCAACATCGCTCCCAGCAGCCGCTCGTGCACGCTGCCGCTTCGCGCCAAACTTCCGCTGCGGTCATATCGCTGGCGGCCCTCGGTGTGCTGCGCGACAAGCGCGTCGATCACCATGTTCCCCGGACCGGTGTCGAACGCGATCACGTCGCCCGGCTTCGCGCCCGCCGGGATTACCGTGATATTCGCGATGCCACCGATGTTAAGCGCCACGCGAGTTCGACGTGGGTGTCGAAACAGCAAATAGTCCACGTAAGGAACCAGCGGAGCGCCTTGACCCCCTGCGGCAACATCGCGTTCGCGGAAATTCGAGATCGTTTGCACCCCGCTGCGCTCCGCGACGACTGCCGCCTCGCCAATCTGCAAAGTGCTCGCGACGCGACGCCCTAGATATTCGATGGGAGCCCCTTCGTGAAAGATAGTCTGGCCGTGCAAACCGATCAGCGCAGGCTTGTGGCGGCGCGAAGCTGCCTTCACGGCATCCGCGTAGAGCTCACCCAGCAGGAAGTGCAGCCGCGCGATGGTCGCGGTGTGGGTCATCGTATTGGAGACGCCCAGCAGCGCTTCCCTCACGGGCTTGGGATAAGGCGTCGAATGAAACGCCAGTGGCCGGATGCGTTTCCCGCGAATATCGACGATCGCGACGTCGATCCCGTCGAGCGATGTGCCGCTCATGACTCCCGCTACGATCATTGTTGCCTCGCGCACAAAGGGCGAGGCGCCCTGTGCGCTCTCATGCGAGTTCCTTTTGCAGCTCCGCCAGCAATTGCAGCGCCTCGATGGGCCGTAATTCGTCGAGTTTCAGTTTGCGGATGCGATCCGCGATCTGGCCGTTGACCGGCTCGAACAGTTGAATCTGCATCGGTCCCGGAGCCGCTCCCGAAAGCTCTTCGGTAACGCTGTGCTCCGCTGATTCGTGCGTCACCAGGATCTGCCTTGCCCGTTCGATGACGCTCATCGGCAACGCTGCCAGCCGGGCCACTTCGATGCCGTAGCTCTTGTCCGCAGCGCCCGGCTCCACTCGCCTCAAGAACAGAATCTGATCGCCGGACTCTCTTACGGAAACATGCAGATTGCGCACGCCCTCGAGTTGCGATGCCAGCTCCGTCAGTTCGTGATAGTGCGTGGCAAATAATGTCTTGGCGCGAATCGTACGCTGAATGTGTTCGACTACGGCCCAGGCCAGTGCCAGCCCATCATAGGTCGATGTGCCGCGCCCGATTTCATCCAGCACGATTAAGCTACGCGCCGTCGCCGTGTTGAGGATCACAGCGGTTTCGGTCATCTCCACCATGAACGTTGATCGGCCCCGCGCCAGGTTATCCGCCGCGCCGATACGTGTAAATACCCGGTCGACAATGGGTAGCACGGCAGCTTCCACAGGAACGAATGAACCCGCCTGTGCCAGGACCACGAGCAGTGCGGTTTGCCGCAAGTACGTCGACTTGCCCCCCATATTGGGGCCGGTGATGACCGCGATAAATTCGGTTTCCGGATGAAAGTAGATGTCGTTGGGGATGAAGCGCTGCGCGTCTTTCTCGGTGAGCTTCTCGATCACAGGATGGCGCCCCGCCACTACGCGCATCTCGCCGGATTCAGAGAATCGAGGACGCGTGTAGCGATTATCCGCCGCGACCTCCGCCAGAGCCACAGTGACATCCAGTTCCGCAATTGCCGAAGCGGTGGCTTTGATTCGCACTGCATGCGAACAAGCCATCGCGCGAAGCCCTTCGAATATTTCGCGCTCCAGCGTCAGAATCTTCTCTTCTGCTTCGAGGATCTTGCTTTCCAGTTCCTTCAGTTCGGGCGTCGTGAAGCGTTCGGCGTTCACCAGCGTCTGCTTGCGCTCGTAGTCGTTGGGAGCCAGATGCATGTTGGCTTTCGAAATCTCCAGGTAATACCCGAAGACGTTATTGAAGCGGACTTTCAGCGATCCGATTCCCGTACGCGCGCGTTCCCGCACTTCGATCTGCGCGAGATAAGTTTTGCTGTTGCGCGAGATGTCGCGTAATTCATCCAGCCGCGCATCGAACCCATCGCGTATCGCTCCACCGTCGTTGAGGTTCGCTGGCGGTTCGTCGGCCAGAGCCGTCAAAATGCGGTCTCGGACTTCGGCGATTTCGTCGAGACGTTCATCGATGCTTCGGAGGCGGGCGGACCGCGTTGCCGCCAGTCGCTGCTTCAGGGACGGCACGACCCCTAGAGACCTCGCCAGCGCACCAACGTCCCGTGGGCCGGCGCTCGCCATGCTGATCCTCGATAGCAGACGTTCTAAGTCCAGAATCGATCCGAGATCCTTGCCGAGTTCGCTCCGCAGAATCGTCTCCGCGAAGAGTTCCTCTACGGCATCCAGCCGCCCTTCGATCTCGGCGGAATCTAACGCTGGCGCAAGCAAACGGCGTCGCAGCAAACGTCCGCCCATCCCAGTGCGCGTGCGATCAAGCACGGAAAGCAGCGTCGAATCGTGTGACTCCCCCGCGAACAAAGGCTCCACCAGTTCCAGGTTGCGGACGGTCGTCGCATCGAGCACCAATGCATCGGAGCGGCTGTAAAAGGACGGCGGTTCCAGGTGATCGAGTGCGCTGCGCTGCGTCTCCCGCAGATAGTGCAGCAGCGCTGCCGCTGCTCCCGTAGCCAACGACTTTGCTTCCAGCCCGCAGCCATCAAGCGAGAGCAAGCGGAAGTGGTCGCACAAACTGCGCGCCGCGTAGTCCGCTCCGAAGACCCACGATTCCACATCGGTCTTCAAGCACGAAAACTTCTGTGCCCATCCTGTGGGCACCA
This sequence comes from uncultured Bordetella sp., assembly GCA_964504905.1. GTDB lineage: Bacteria > Acidobacteriota > Terriglobia > Bryobacterales > Bryobacteraceae > Palsa-187. The sequence continues at coordinate 8,612 of CAZDGT010000166.1, forward strand.
GTACCTCGCGGACGTTGAAGGTTTCGAGCGCCGCCGCCGCATCAGCCAGCTCAATCTCGGTCGCGCGAAACTCGCCAGTGGTGACATCAACGAATGCAAAACCGGCACGCGCGCCATCCGGCATTACCGCACCCAGGAAATTGTTCTCGTGGGATCGCAGCAGCGACGCGTTCATCGTGGTGCCGGGAGTGATGATGCGCGTCACCTCGCGCCTCACTAATTTCGTAGCGGCCGATGGCGCCTCCATCTGCTCGCAGATGGCCACGCGGTAGCCTTTTTGCGTCAGCCGCGCGATGTAGTTTTCCGCAGAATGATATGGCACGCCGCACATCGGTATGGGCTGGCCTTTTTCCTTATTGCGGGCCGTCAGCGTAATCTCAAGTTCTCGTGCAGCCGTCACTGCGTCCTCATAGAACAGTTCGTAGAAATCGCCCAGCCGGAACATCAGCAGCGTGTTTGGCACCTGCTGCTTGAGGCCGTGATACTGCCGCATTAACGGCGTCGACGGTGACGTGGAGGGCTCGGATGACATGCGGAAGCCTTCATTATGACTTATGCTGTACGCGCGCCATGCGGTGTAACATCGCACGATGCTAAACTCGCCTGCATGACGAATCGGGGCGCACCTGCGCCGGTGCGCGCCGTAGGCTGGATCAGCCTCACCGCCATTTCCATCAACGGCATGGTGGGCGGAGGCATTTTCGGACTGCCCTCCACCATCGCTGCGCTGCTTGGCGCCGCGAGTCCCCTGGCTTATGTTGCGGCGGGCGTGGCTGTCCTGCTCATCGCCTTGTGCTTTGCGGAAGCCGGCAGTCTCTATGACCGGACGGGTGGACCCTACGTCTACGCGCACGAAGCCTTCGGGCCTTTGGTCGCGTTCGAGGTAGGGTGGATGTTCATCCTCGGGCGCGTGGTGGCGGTCGCCGCAGTCACCAACACCTTCGCCGCCTATCTGGGCTACCTGTGGCCCGCTGCGGCGCAGGGAGCTGGCCGTGTTATCACGGTCACATTGGTCACGGCACTGATCACCTGGGTGAACTGCCGGGGCGTGCGGCCGGGAGTGTGGCTCATCAATTGTCTGACCATCGGAAAGATGCTCCCGTTGTTTATCTTTTGCGCCATCGGACTATTCTTTATCGACCCGCACCGGATTTCATTTATCACTGCTCCCGATACAGGTTCGCTGCGGGCCGCCACCCTGTTGTTGATTTTCGCGATCGGCGGCTTCGAGTTCGCTTCGGTGCCCAGCGAAGAAGTAATACAATCCCGCCGAGTGCTCCCGCTTGTGACCATCGCTTCCGTAACTCTCGTCGTGGTGCTGTACCTAGTGATTCAAGTGGTCGCGCTGGGCACGCTTCCCGAGTTGTCTACTAGCGCTGCGCCCCTCACGTCCGCGGCACGCACTTTTCTGGGCCCTGCGGGAGCGCTGCTTGTAACTTTGGGTGCGATTTTCTCTACGACCGGCACCAGCAGCGGATCAACGCTGGTAGCCTCACGCATGCTTTACGCACTGGGACAAGGCGGGCTATTGCCGCCGGCCATAGCGCGATTGCATCCGCGCTTTCGCACGCCCATCACGGCGATCTTGCTGTTCGCTGCGGTTGCCTGGACCTTTGCCGTGTTGGGGACCTTCGCTCAATTGGCTGCCATGGCCGCGCTCGCCCGCCTGTTCTACTACACCACCACCTGCGCAGCCATTCCCATGCTGCGGCGCAAGACAGTGCCTGCCGGACACAGCTTCACCTTGCCGGGAGGCGCTGTCATTCCCGTCATCGCGACAGTAGTTTGTCTGTGGCTTTTTACCGGTAGCACGAGGCCACAAGCTATCGGTGGAGCCGCGGCTTTGCTTTTGGGAGCCCTGCTCTTCCTAATCTTTAGGCATAAATCCCGCGCAGCTTGATCGCGAACGCAACGCGGTCGAGTGCCAGCATGTAAGCCGCCGTGCGATTGTCTACGGCGTGTTTCTCGGCGTAAGCGACAACATCGTTAAAGCTGTTGATCATAATTTCTTCCAGACGGTCATTCACTAACTGCTCATTCCAGAAGTAGCCCATGCGATCCTGCACCCATTCGAAGTAGGACACGGTCACGCCGCCCGCATTCGCCAGAATGTCCGGGATCACAAAAATCCCCTTCTCGCGCAGGATCGGGTCGGCCAGGTGCGTCGTCGGTCCGTTCGCGCCCTCGCACAAAATCTTCGTCCGCACACGGTGCGCATTCTGTGACGTAATCACGTTCTCCCGCGCTGCCGGCATCAGCACGTCGGTTTCGAGGAAGAACGCCTCGTCGCGATTCAGATTCTCGCCTCCCGGGAAATCGATCACCGAACCGGTTTTGCGGCGATGCTCGGCCAACGCGCGAATATCGACGCCCTTGTCGTTATATACGGCGCCGTCGTACTCCACGATAGCGATCACCTTGAATCCGGCCCGCTCCATCAACTTGGCCGCCATGCCGCCCACGTTGCCGAAGCCCTGGATCACCACGCGCGCGCTGCCCCGCTCCAATCCAAACCGTTTCAGCGCCTGCTCCGTCACTACCATGCATCCGCGCCCGGTCGCTTCCGCTCGCCCGCGCGACCCGCCCAGATCGATGGGTTTGCCCGTGACCACCGCCGTCTGGGTGTGGCCCGAGCGCATCGAGTACGTGTCCATGATCCACGCCATGGTCTGCTCATTGGTATTCACATCCGGCGCCGGTACGTCGATCTCAGGTCCGATGAACTCGTAAAGCTGCGCCGTGTAACGCCGTGTCATGCGCTCCAGTTCGGTCGGCGACAGCAGATTGGGATCGCAAATGATGCCACCCTTGCCGCCGCCAAACGGCACGTTGGTTACCGCGCACTTCCACGTCATCCACGACGCTAGCGCGCGCACTTCATCCAGAGTCACATCGGGCGCATAGCGGATGCCGCCCTTGGCCGGGCCGCGCGCGATCGAATGCTGCACGCGGTATCCCGTAAAGACTTCCAGTCGCCCGTCATCGAGTATCACCGGGATATTCACGGTCACCTCGCGTGCTGGCGCTCGTAGAACCTTCCGCATGCCATCGTCGAGCCCCAGCCGCTCGGCCGCGTTGTCCAACCTCGCCTCCGCGGAAAGCAGCGGGTTGAACTCATCCGCTAAGGCGGGCTTTTCTGCTTCGAGGATCATGCGGTGGCCTCCGAAACTATTATGGACCGAAGAGAGACCGGGTCACTCCATTATGATGACGGTATGGGGCGCGCACTCATCGCTGTCGGGATCGCGCTGGTGATCCTGGGCCTTCTGGTGACCTTCAACGCGAAGTTGCCCATCCGTCTGGGCCGCCTGCCTGGCGATATCGTCATCCGCGGCAAGAATACGACGTTCTATCTTCCGCTGGTGACCAGCTTCCTGCTGAGCGCTCTTCTGAGCATGGTGATGTGGCTGATCGGGCGGCGCTAGGCGTTATTTCAGCAGACCCATACGGTCCAGCGGCCAGTAGACGAACGCCGCTTTCCCATAGATGTAATGCCGCGGCACGGTGCCCCACATCCGGCTGTCATTCGACGAGCTCCGGTGGTCGCCCAGCACGTAGTATTCGCCCGGAGGCACCACGCGCAGCGGCGTCGAAACATGGTCGCGATAACCTTCCGGCACATACGGTTCATCGATCAACTTCTGATTGACCGTCACTTGCCCGTCGTTGACCTGGACCCGGTCCCCCGGCACGCCAATCACCCGCTTGATGAACGATTTCGACGGATCGCCCGGGAACCAGAACACCACGGTATCTCCCCGGCTGATATCGGAAATGCCAAAGCGGTAGGCGAATTTATTGATGAAGATGCGCTCCTGATCCACCAGCGCCGGCATCATGCTGGTGCCCTCCACGCGCACCGGCTGGTAGAGGAAGAGGATCACCACTACCGCGATCAGCACGCTTACCGTCAGATCGCGCAGCCACGAAATGGCCGCGACCGCCGAAGCCGTTGTCGCCGGAGCCGGCTTGGAATTGGTGCTGCCTGGATCTGGGGGAAGTTGATCGGGCGCGTCCATAGTGCTGATTCAATTCTACGACGGATGAGCCGGGGATTGGTCCCGCCAAATGGCTAGAAGATCGCCGCTGCCCGCAATAAAAAGAATCCGCCCAACGCAATAGAGGCCGCTCCCACTACTCGCGCTACCACCGGACCGCGCGCCCACAGCTTTTCCGCGGCAATGACAGCCGCCACCAGAATCATTACGCCCAAGCTCATCACGCCCAAGATGGTTTGCATCAGCATTAGCGCCCAACAGCATCCCGTGCAATACAGCCCGTGCGCCACGCCCACCCGCAGCGCGCCGCTCAGACCGGGCTGGAATACGTGCCCTAAGAACATCAGCGGCGAGCGGCAATGTGCCAAGCATGCCTGTTTCCAAGGGGATAATTGATAAACGCCCGCGAAGATCAATCCCGATCCCGCCAGCAAAGGCATGGCGCGGCTGAACACGGCGGACTTCATCGCCTCTGCAGACGCCGCGAATCCCGCTCCGAAGACCAGCGCCCCGAACGCCAACCACACCGCGAAATAACCTGCACCTGCCATTGCCGTGGCGACGGCTGGCCGCCTCTGGCCGGTCGAGATCGCCACTTTTTGGTACAGCTCAAGCATCGGCCAGCTCGACGGCAGCATCATGGCGATCATCATCGCCAGCCACATAAGCACGAAGGCTCCCGCGGTGGACGCCATGCTCTGCCCGGGCATGGCCATCCACATCATGGACATCTCCCAGCCGCCGGGCATGGGCATGCCTCCGGCCATCGTTCGCTCGCCATGCCAAGTGATTGCAGCCGATACCAGGAATACCGCCCCCGCTACACTGCGGGCCCACAATTCGCTTTTGCCAGCCGCGATCAGTCGGGACTCTCACCGCTGTATTCGAACGTCGAATACTCGCCGTACTTGCCGCTGTGGTCGTAGGTCAGGTCGGACGTGACGCGGAACACATTGCCAACACCGAGGGTGAGCCGTTTGGAAGTGAAGCCCGTGGGCTTATCCAGATACAGTTCCTCGGGCTCTCCCGTCACCGGATTCAAGATCGGACCTAGCTCCATCCGCAGCGCGTCGCCCGCGCGGACTTTGCTCTTCAGTCCATCGATCTCCCACTGGAACGGCATGTACTTGGTGTCGCCGCGATGCGAAGCCACGGCCATGAAGATGGTCCACGGGCCTCCGGCCTTGCCTTCGGCGATGGTGGCGAGCGCCTTGCGCTGCTCCGCGGTGGCCTTCTCATCCGCCAGCACCATCCATGTGACATTGCCCTTGTGCAGCGGACCCGGTGAGTGACCCACCCATGACCAGCTCAGCCCATCCAACGGCACGTTTCCGAACTTGCCTTTCTCGATGTGCCAGACGTATCCGCCTTCGCAAAAGCCCTGTGTCGGAGGCGCATCGAAACTGCACGGGCAACCCCAATCGCAACTGCACGCCCCGAGCAAAGTTCCCTGCATCGACCATTTGGTTGCCATCGCACGCTCCTGCGTAAATTTATACCAGAGTCGGCGGGATGGCGGAGGTCTATCAATAGGGCCCGCCTGATGCCCGCACGGACTCTGTTCGATTCTTAGAAATGGCTGGATTGGCTTAGGTAAGTTATTTGGTTTGGGGCGGCTGGTGGGGCTTGAACCCACGACTTCCAGAACCACAATCTGGCGCTACTACCAACTGAGCTACAGCCGCCGCAAGGGGAATGGTTTCATTCTACCATCCCGATGGAAGGAATCCGCTGACGCCCTTCTTTCGGGCAGATTCGTAGCGGGGATACGGCCAATAGCGCTATCCTGGACCTTCTTAGACACGTCGGCGATCAGTATGCGCACTGGAAACGCGCCGGACGGATGTTCATGGCTGTCACAAAATCATTCTCGCGCAGGGCCCTTTTCCTCGCTCTCTCCGCCATTGCGCTGCTGGCACTGTTCTACGTATTTCGAACCGAGGCGCTTGCGGCAAGCGCAAATTTCCTGGTAGTCCGTGACAAGCTTGATTCTGCGGATATTATCTTTCTGCTGAACGGTGATTTGACCACGCGCCCGGCGCATGCGGCCAAATTGCTCAGGGAGGGGATGGCCAGCCGAATTGTTATCGCCAGAGCCGAGGATTCTCCAGGCGTGCAGATTGGGGCGTACCCAAACGTTACAGACTCCAACATCGCCGTTCTGCGGGGACTTGGCGTCCCGGAATCGAAGATCGTGCAGTTGAGGTGGCAAAAGGGGGTAGCGCACACGTTCGACGAGGCCCGGGCATTGTTCGAGTACAGCCAGGAAAATCCGGTCCATACGGTGATTCTTGTTACTTCGGACCTGCATTCCAGGCGCGCGCGGTTCATCTTCCGCAAGGTGCTGAAGGGAACCTCAGTGCGAATCATATCAGCCCCAGTCTCCGATCTGAAGTACGGGGCGCACAACTGGTGGACGGTCGAGGATGGTGTCATTGGCGTCCAGAATGAGTATGTAAAGCTTCTCTATTACTACCTGAAGTACTGACTGCGAACTACTGCGATGCAGTGGGTTGACGCGTCGTCCGCAGGGTTTGACGCTCGGCTACACACTCCTTACTCAATTAGCCCAAGTTAATGATAATAGATCCATTGGAAGCGTTGGAACGGAAGTACTGGTGGTACTGTATACGCGCGGTTCCCCGTTTTTGTAGCTTGACTTTCAAGCTAGAACTCTTATGATCGAGTAGAGTAACAACATTAGGGCGAGTGCCCAAGTGGTACATGTGCTCCGTAGTGTCTGCGGCATACAAAGTTAAGAACGTCTGTGAGTGAGATGCCGGAGGTGTGCGGAATAGTTGTCGGAGGCTGTTCCCTTGTCTGAGTATTTTGATCTTAACTGGCACGCTCTGTACGTGCGTTCCCGCCATGAGAAGTCTGTGTTTGCT
>CAZDGT010000167.1:0-1785 GCA_964504905.1 uncultured Bordetella sp.
GCCAACGGCATCTATGTCGCGGCGGTCAACCGCGTAGGTTTCGAAGGACCGCCGGGGCAGGGAATCGAGTTCTGGGGATCGTCTTTCGTCGCAGATCCCTTTGGTCAGGTGATCGCTCAAGCGTCCGTCGAACGAGAAGAAATTCTGATTGCCGAGTGCGACCCCGCGCGGCAGGAAGAAGTCCGGCAGCACTGGCCGTTTCTGCGCGACCGCCGCATTGATGCGTACGCTCCGATCGTGAACAGATGGCTCGGAAAGTAGCGCAACCGACGCCGCGCAGCCTCGGCTACCGCATGCCTGCCGAATGGGAGCCGCACGCCGCCACATGGCTCGCCTGGCCGCACGAAGCTTCTGACTGGCCGGGGAAGTTCGCACCTGTTCCCTGGATCTATGGCGAAATTGTACGATTGCTGGCCCGCGTCGAGCGCGTCCGGATTCTAGTCGAGCATTCCGACGCCGAACAGAGCATCCGCCGCATCCTCAAGAAGTGCCATGCCGATCTGAACGCGGTGGACTTCTTCCACTATCCAACCAACCGCAGTTGGACCCGTGACTTCTGCCCGCTCTTTATCCGGAATCAAGCGGGCGAAGTTGCCGTTACGGATTGGAAGTTCAACGGCTGGGCCAAGTATCCGAATTACGCTGCCGACAACGCCGCGCCGCGCTTCATCGTGAAGAAGCTCAACCTCCAGCGCTTCGAACCGGGTCTGGTGCTTGAAGGAGGCAGCATCGACGTCAACGGGGCGGGGAAGCTGCTGACTACAGAGGAATGTCTGCTGTCGGACGTGCAGGCGCGCAACCCTGGAGTTTCGCGTCGCGAAATCGAACGCGCCTTGGCGGATTATCTGGGCGCCGCGGATGTCATCTGGCTGGGATGCGGCATCGCAGGCGACGATACGCACGGCCACATTGATGACATCGCGCGCTTCACATCGGTCGATACTGTTGTCACGGTGGTCGAACCAGACAAATCCAGTGCCAACCACGGGCCACTCAAAGAAAATCTTGCGCGTCTGCGTGCGCGGCGCGACCTCCGCGTCGTCACGCTGCCGTGCCCCGAACCGGTATTTTTCGCCGGACAGCTTCTGCCGGCCAGCTATGCCAACTTCTATATCGCCAACCGATTGGTGCTGGCGCCAACTTTCGGAGACCCGCAAGACCGCATCGCCCTGAATACTCTCGCGCGCCTATTCCCTCACCGCGAAGTCATCGGCATCCCCTGCCGCGATTTGGTGCTGGGATTGGGAACGCTGCACTGCATGACGCAACAGCAGCCCGCCTGAGTTCGCTCTTAGAAGATGAAATTCAAGCCGCCCCGCAGTGAGCGCGGCGAATTCGTAAGAACGCTATGCGTGGCGGCACCACCCAGCGGAAGATACCCCTGTGCCAGTAAGTTGCGCAGTTCGGCAGTGGCTTCGATGCGCCAAGGCATCCCGCTGATCGGTAGTGGTTGCCGGACATACAGGTTCACACCGATATCCTGGTTGGATGGCTGCGTTACGTAGAAGTGCGCCGGCATTAATACGCGGAAGTCGGTCCAGCCATAATTTGCCGCGATGCGTGTGCCCGAACCCGGAACTGTTCCGGCCACTCGCACCGTAACCCATGCACGCTGCCCCTGGCCGATGCCGGCCCGCAGAATTCCAGCGTTGCTGTAAGACCGCTCGCCGCCCTGCGCCGTCAAAACGCCAGTCCGCCCGGCCGAAACCGATATCTCCGCATGATCGCCTAGCGCCTGTTTGACCACCGCCGTGTATCCGGTCCGGTGATAGGAGCCGATGTTAA
>CAZDGT010000168.1:0-3023 GCA_964504905.1 uncultured Bordetella sp.
AATTCGGTATTTTCCTTCAGCCACAAAACCACCACGGCGACCAGCAGGCTAAAGCCAACCATTGGCAGCGTGGGATCAGTCATGCCCCACCAGAATCCCAGGGCCACGCCGGCCAGCGCGCCGTGTGAAATCGTATCGCTGAAAAACGCCAGGCGTCGCGCCGTCACAAACACTCCCAGCAGCGCGCACAGGGGCGCCAGCAGCAAGGCCGCCAGCAGGGCTCGTTGCATGAAGGGTTCAGTGAGCATGATGGTGGTGATAGGGGGAAACGTGGATGCCGTACGCCTGTTGCAGCGACTCGGCATTCATCACGTGCTCGGGCGAGCCTTCGCAGCAGATGACGCCATTCAATGCGTAAACCCACGAGGCGTGCTTGTAGACCATGGAAAGGTCGTGCGATACGAGCACCACGGTCAGTTTATGCCGGCTGTGAATCCCCGCGATCAGTTCGTAAAACGTTTGTTCTCCGGGCGAGTCCACACCAGCGGTCGGCTCATCGAGCAGCAGCAATTCGGGATTGCTCAAGAGGCTGAAGGCGATCAGCACCCGCTGCAATTGCCCGCCGGAGAGCTGCCCCACCAGGCGGTCGAGCAGGGGTTGCGCGCCGATTTCCACCAGGGTCTGGTTGATGATTTCATCCGTCGCGCGATGGGTCTTCCAAAACCAATACCGGGTCTGGCGCAAGCGCAGCGCCAGAAACTCGCGCACGCTCAAAACAAAACTCCGATCCAGCGGAAGGCGCTGGGGCACGTATCCCACCCGCGGCAACGCCTTGCGCATATCCGCCTCGCCGAATAATTTGATTTCTCCCGCATCCATTTTCTGCAAGCCGAGCAGGCATCGGAGCAAAGTGGTTTTGCCCGAACCGTTGGGACCAATGAGCGCCACCAACTGTCCGCGCGGAATATGCAGGTCCACGCCTCGCAACACGGGGCGCCCATCAAATGAAACCCTCACGCCGTGCGCCTCGACGGCAAGTTCTCCACTGGCAGGATGAGGGTGCGAGTGCATCAGCGCAAATACTGTTCGAGCGTTTTGAGATTCTCGCGCATCTCGTCCTCGTAAGTCGCAGCCTTCAATGGTCCAATCTCAAGCGTGTTTAACGGCGCCAGCGCCAGGCCGAGGTCGGCGGCAATCGGCCGACATTCACGCGAAGGCGCGGGCGGCGACGTAAAGAGCACCTTGATTCCTTTTGCTTTGATGACGCTTTCCAGCCGGCCCAATTGTCTGGGCGAGGGCGGGACCTCGTCCACCTCTTGTACGACGCCCACGATTTTCAATCCGTATCGACGCGCGAAATAAGCAAACGCATTGTGGTCCGTCACGATCTCGTGCTGGCTGAACTTATCGGCGGCCGTTTTGATTTCGGTGTCGAGCCGTTCGAGGTCCGCAACGCAGCCTGCGGCGTTACGCGCGTATCCCGCGGCATTGGCGGCGTCGGCTTTCTGCAATGCGTTACTGATATTCGTCACGCCGTGTTGTGCCAACTGCGGGTCCAGCCAGATGTGGGGATTGGGATGAGCTTTATCGGCATCAAAAATCAGTTGGTTGGTGCCCAGGCCATCAGCCAGTTCAACGATCACCGGCGGATTCTCTCGCCGGGTGGACTTGAGAACTTTGAGCAGCCAGTCCTCAATTCCGAGACCATTGATCACCAGCACGTCCGCGGACTGCAACTTGGCGAGGTCGCGCGGACCAAGCTGGTAGTCGTGGGGATCGACATTCGCGGGCAGCAGGTTTTCCACGGTGGCAAAGTCCCCCGCGACGTTTGCGGTCAATGAATATACCGGAACGAAGCTGGTAAGAATTTTCAACGGCCGCGCGCTGGCGAGGTCAGCACACCCAAGCAGGCTGACAGCAATCAGCCACAACCGCGCCCAAGTGATACTTGTTACCATGCCGCAAGAATAGAACCGCCGAATCTATTTTGCAAAGCATTTGCAATTACATCTCAAACGCCATGACTCCATGAGGCATTGGTGTTATTCCGATTTAATTCGGTCGGGCGAGGCGGAAGAACCCCGTCGCGTTGGTGCTCGCAAGCGTTGTCAAATAATTGGTCCCGACCACCGAAGGAACATTCGTGACCGCAGCGTAGGAGCCGGCCACCGCCAGACTGCGTTGCAGGGAAAATCCCACAGCATTGGTCGGCCAGGCGAGCTGCACGGTGTGATTGGCTGCCCCCGCAATTTTCAAGATCGGTCGCGGGGTTGAGATCTCATACGTAAAAATTGGCCCAAAGTACAGCGATTCACTGTTCTGAGCGGGATCGGAAAATGCAGGCGACAACGTTCCACCCGGACTTAGCTGCTGACACTGATATTGACCCAATTCGGGCGCGACCACAAATGTGTAGGACGTTATCGTTCCGGTGCTGTCGAGAAAGGCAAAAGCAGTCAATGAACTCGCTAAGGGTGTGGTGTGTGCCGTGATGGTATATAACTGCCCATGGGTCAACGATAGAGGAGCGATGGTGGTGGAAATGATACTGTCAGTGTTTCCCGGCGGATTGGTAATACCGGTGTAGCTGGCGATTACCGTATTGGTCCCGGCCCAGATTGTCACCACGATATTCGGGTCGCCACCTGCCGCCCCCGTCAGATTAAAATAGCCGACGCTCGTGACGACCAGGTTGGTGGTGGGGACGAAAGACCATCCGTAGCCTCCTGACGCGCTCCCGGAGATGTCGCTTCCGGCGCCAAGTGGGAAAGTCAGCGCGTCCACCGCCAGGGCGGAGACCGAAGTTCCAACAGAAATGCTCGCCGCTGCGATCGCCAACAATAATCGGCCCGGTTTCATGCTCGATCAACGTAAACGCTTCCAGCGGAAATGCAAACCTGCCGCGCGCAGCATGGGACAGGCCTCTTACTCATAACGAAGTGAATCGATGGGATCAAGGTTCGCCGCTTTATATGCGGGGTACGTTCCAAACACGACCCCCACAACGGAACAGATGAGCAATCCGAGGACGACCCAGTCCAACGGGATCGCGGGCGCAATCTACAGATGAATCTCCGCGACGT
>CAZDGT010000169.1:0-8750 GCA_964504905.1 uncultured Bordetella sp.
TCGTAATCCACACCGGGATTGGAGTCGGTGGTCGCGCGCAGAATTTTTTTGCGAATCGTGGCAGGGGGATCTAGAAGGCTGACAGCATGGCCGCCGCCAGTTTCCGACTTGCTCATTTTCTTTTCCGGATCGTCGAGACCCATGATGCGTGCGCCCACGGTTGGCAAGTGCGTCGCGGGCATGGTGAAGGTTTCGCCGTAGAGCGAGTTAAAGCGCTGTGCAATATCGCGAGCCAGTTCCAAGTGCTGGGACTGATCGTCGCCCACCGGCACAATAGCCGCTTGATATAGCAAAATGTCGGCCGCCATCAGTACCGGATACTGCAAAATTCCATCGCCAATGGTCTCCTGCGCCTGCGATTTAGCCTTGAACTGCGTCATCCGCTCCAGCCAGCCCAAGGGCGTGACACAGGTCAGCATCCAGGCCAATTCGGCATGCTGCGGGATTGCCGATTGGACCACGATTGACGAGTGCAGCGGGTCGATTCCGATAGCCAGCAGCATCCCAGTGAGCTCTTCGATCTTGGCGCGCAGTTCGCTTGGCTGCTGGTAAACGGTTATGGCGTGCAGATCCACGATACAGTAGATACTGTCGTAGTCATACTGAATCTTGGCCCAGTTCTTCAGCGCGCCAAGATAATTGCCGATATGCGGGCTGCCGGTGGGCTGGATGCCGGATAAGACTCTTGCTTTCATGTTGGATGGGGAGAACTTCTATCGTAAACGATGTGTCCGCGCCGGTGGCGAACGCAGTAACGGCAGATTCAGTAAAGATCGAAAGGTGGGTGTACGGGGGCGAGGGGCTAGCGCGCCTGGATGGCCGAGTGGTGCTGGCTCCGTTCGTCCTGCCGGGCGAGATGGTGCGCCTGGAGGTCGACGATGATATTCACGCCGGCTTAGCGGAGGTACTGACCCCGGCGTCCGAGCGTGTCGCGCCTCCCTGCCCTTTGTTCACCCGTTGTGGCGGCTGCCATTATCAGCACGCGCCGTACGCGTTCCAACTAGCGCGCAAAGTGGAGATTTTGCGCGAACAGTTGCGCCGCGTTGGCAAGATTGAGTACACGGGCGAGATCGATACGATCAGCGGCCCTCCGCTGGGTTATCGGAATCGCGCGCAGTTTCACATTGCGAATGGACAAATTGGTTATCTTGCGCAGCGCTCACACACACTGGTGCCCATCATGGGCGAGTGCCCCATTTCCTCGCCGCGCCTAAACCAGGCATTGGCGGAGATGCGCGAAAGGTTGAGTGACGCGCGATTCCCGCGCTTCGTCCATGCGCTCGAAATCTTCACCAATGAAGCCGAGATCCAGGTGAATGCCATCGAGACGGACCGTCCGGTGGCTAGATCTTTTTACGACTGGTGCGGATCGACGGTGGCGGTAGACTACGCCACTTCGTTCGGGACGTTTCGCGTGAGTCCACGCTCGTTCTTCCAGGTGAATCGTTTCCTGATCGAGCCGCTGGTGGATGCCGCGCTGCAGGGAGCGGAGGGCAAGACGGCGCTGGATCTCTATGCCGGCGTCGGATTGTTCGCGCTGCCGCTGGCTCGACGTTTTCAAAATGTGATCGCTGTTGAATCCGGCGTGACCGCAGCGCGGGATTTAGCAGTGAATGCGGCACGCGCGGAGGTCCGAATGCAAACGGAGCGCGCCCGCGTCGAGGATTTCCTGCGGACGTTCGCCGAAACACCCGATTTCATTCTGGCCGATCCGCCAAGGGCCGGCCTGGGTAAGCAAGTAGTCTCGCAACTGGAGCGTCTGGCGCCGCCGCGTCTTACGATTGTGTCCTGTGACCCGGCCACGCTCGCGCGTGATGTTGCGGCACTTAGGAGCTATCGCATAGAACGGCTGACGCTCATCGATCTATTTCCGCAAACCTATCATCTGGAGACCATTGCGCGCCTCGTGCGCCTCTAGCGCAGTGCCGCTTCCAGCGTACCCGCCTGGCGCAAGACATTGAGACGGGCTACTTCGGCTGAGTGTTGCGCCTCATAGTACGCCACCCACTTTTCATTTTCCATGGCACGGAGCGCTTCCACTCGGGCAAGCGGCAGACGGCCTTCGTCCATTTGCGCAAGTCCGATCGTCAATTCCTCGCGCGTAACGTCCAAGTCGGCACGAGCCACATCGCGGGCTTCTTCGGAACGCCTGACGTTCTGGTAGGCGATCCGGAGATCGGAAATAATCCGAGACCGCGTGCGTCCCACCTCGATGCGCAGTTTGGCGAGATCCGCCTGCGCCTGCGCCGCCTGCGCCGACCCCGACCGGCCCACCAGCAAGGGAATTTCGATCGACGCGCCTAACTGCGCGTTGTTGCGCTGGAACTTAGTGAAGTAGTCCTGGTAATTATACTTGGCGAAAAGCGAATATTGCGCCACTAAGTTGACCTTTGGCAGACGCTCCGCCTGATAGCTCTTGATTTCCAGCAGTTTCGACTGCATGTTAGACTGCAGGCGCTTCAACTCATTGTTGCCGGCGAGCGCCTGTTCGATAGAGGCCTCCTCGGATGCGGGCACCAGCAGCGGAGGACGCTCTTCCAGAGCCACGCGCGCGCGGTCGTCCGGCCCGAATCCCAAGGCCTGCGCCAGCGCACTTTCGGTGGTGAGCAGATCTTGCGTCAGCACGTCCACGTGCTGATTAGCGCGAAGCACCGACAAGTTAGCCTTCTTCGATTCGATTGCCAGCTCGCGGCCTTCGGCAACACGCTGCTCCATCAGCTCGCGGACGCGAAGCAGGTTTTCTGCCTGCCTGTGTGCGGCTTCCAGGCTGCGGGCAGCCTGCTCCGCATCCAGGTAAAGAGAGGCCACACGGTAGATAACCTCTTCCTGACGCCGTGCCACATCCACGCCGGCGCCACGCACGTCCTCATTCGCCTGCGCCGTTAGGAAGCTCTGCGGCCGGTTAAAGATAGCCATTTGCGTCCGCACCTGGATGATGGAAGGAGCGCTGCCTTCGATGCTGCTGGGGAATCCGGTGCTCCAGGCGGCGCCGCTGCCGGCGAAAATCTTGGGAACGAAGGGATCGCGCGTGATCGTCACTTGCTCCCGGGCTTTTTGTTGATCCAGACGCGTGAGCAGCAGATCCGGATTCTGCGCGAGGGCCAGATCAATGGCCTGCCGCAGCGTGAGAACGCGGACTTCCCCAAAGAGCGAGGGAGTTATTGTGCACAGGCCCAAAAGCAGCGTGGATAGAGGGAGTTTCATACTCCCTCAGTGTATCCGCGAAGGGCTGTTACTCGTACCGCAAGGCTTCCGTCGGATTCAACCGTGACGCGCGGTTGGCGGGCAACAAGCCGAACGCCAAACCGACGATCAGAGAAACTGTGAACGCCACAATAATCGACAGCGGAGAGATTGGGATGGCGAAGTCATCGGTGAAGAAACGCACGCTGAGCGGAATGGCGACGCCTATCAGGATCCCCACCACTCCGCCGGCCATGCTGATGATGACGGCCTCCGCCAGAAACTGTTCCAATACATCCCGGCGTGCCGCGCCTACCGCCATCCGCAAGCCGATCTCGCGAGTACGCTCCGTGACGGTGACCAGCATGATGTTCATGATGCCGATTCCCGAGATGATGAGCGCCAGCGCGGAAACCAGCATCAGCACGATTGTGAGCACCGTAGCAATACTCCGCGCGGCGTCCAGGATTGCAGCCAAATTGTCGACGCGGTACTTGGCGCCGGGACGATGCCGAGATTCAAGGATCGACTTCACAATGCCGGTGATGGGGATCACGTCGGCCGCGTTGCGCGTCTGAACGTACATGGGATCTATGCGCTCTATGGGAGCGAAATAGCGCAGGACGGTGATGGGGATCAGCACATTTTCGCCGGAAAGTTCGGAAAGCCCGAAACTCTCGGTTTTCTCTTTGAAAGTTCCGATCACGGTGAACTGCAGGCCGTGCAACTTCACGGTCTGCCCGACGGCCGCACTCTGGCTTCCAAACAGACGCCGCGCGAGGCGCTCCATGAGCAAGGCCACGCGATGGCGCTGGCTGACATCGGAGACGTCGAAAAAACGGCCCGCCAGCAGATCCAGATTGCGTACTTGGGGATAATACTGGTCGGAGCCGATGATGGCCACGTCTTCTTCCCCGCCCTGAATGCGGATGCGGTCGAAGCTGTTCATCACACCAGTGGCGGCCACGATGCGCGAGCCGAGCTGATCGCGCACTGCATCGACGTCCGCAATTTTTACGTAATCCGCCGCGGCGGTCGCATTGGCCGGATTATTGCCGGATTCAAATTGGGCGTAGATCAGATTGGAACCGATGCGCTGGATCTGATCCAATATGTAGTCCCGGCTGGTGAGCGAAATGGTCACTACCAGGATCACGGAAGCGTTGCCGATTACCAGGCCCAGCGCGGTAAGAAAGGCGCGAAACTTATTTGCCTGGAGCGCCTGAAAGCTGAAGCGCAACGCTTCGCCGTGAAACATCAGGCTCCGATTTTCCGGAGCAGTGCTTCGGCTTCGGACTTGGGCGGGTCGTTGGGCGTGATTTTTTCCCGCAGGTAGCGCTGCAGCAGCTTCCGCGCCTCGTTGCGATTACGCCCGCCGTTGACGTACGCCGCGGCGCGCTCGAAAAGCACTCGGGGATTTTCCGGGGCAATCCGCTGCGCCTGGTCAAACAGGGCGTCACTCTCGCTGGACTTCCCGCGCTTCGCCAGGTATGTCGCAAGATCCACGAATCGGCCCACTTGCCGGGGAGCCAAATCGAGCGCCGCGCGCAGGTGCTGTTCGGCTGAATCGTAGTTCTGGCGATGCTCGTCGAGTAGCGCCTGATAGTAGTGCCCCTCAGCCGGGTCCTTTTGTGCGACTCTAGCGGCAAGCGCCTCTGCTTTACTCGCTCCGCCGCCCAGAAATCCGGGCGCACCCAAATAGTAGTCGAACAGATCGCCCACAGCTTCGCGGTTCGAAGGATCGAGAGCCACGGCCTTCTCAAACATTTGCCGCGCTTTGGAAGCTAGACCGGGCGCCGAAAAGGGATTGGAGGTCTCGGCCCTGCGTCCATAAGCGCGCCCCAGCCACAACGAAATCTCAGGGCTATTGGGTTCCAGCGTCAAGGCTTTTTCCAGGAACTCACTGGCCTTCTTGTAATCCGCCAGTCCGAAGTAATCCTTACCGATCAGCAGCAGGACAGCCGCGTCTTTTCCGTCGATGGCAAGCGCTTCCTGGAGCGAAGCAGCGTAGTCCGTACGCTGATAGAGCTCCTGCGCGTGCACCCAAGCAGCCGATTCTGCAGGCTTGGCGGAGTTTGCCAGGGACAGAAACCCGGCAATGATCAAAACAATTCGTCGCATACAGTTACCCAGCACCCACTGGGTGTTAGAACCCGTCTTCTCATTTTACATGAGGCGGCATCCATTGTTTTGGATGTGCCAAATGGCGTAGCGGATGCGTCTATTTTGTGTGCGTCTCGATCTCAAAAGCAGTAGGCGAACTTGCGGCGCGTGTAGTATCCTGGACGGTGGAAAGAACCACTAAAGAGCTCTGGAGGTATACAAATATGTCAGTATTGCGAAAATTCCTGTTGATTCTGCCTCTTAGCCTGATCTTCGCGATCACGGGCTGGGGTCAGACCGCCTCGTTCGAAGGCGTTGTGAAGGGACCGGATGGCAAACCGCTGGTTGGCGCCCAAGTCAGAATTGAGCGGCTGGATGTAAAGGGAAACTACCCCACCAAGACCGACAAGAAGGGTCACTACTTCTACGGTGGGTTGCCGGGCGGATCCTATAAGATCACGATTGCCACGGACGGCAAGGATCGCGATTTCCGCAACGGCGTGCCGGCAAAGGTCGGTGACGTCCAGACCGTGAACTTCGATCTGGCCGAAACCTTACCTGGAGCCGCACCAGCAGTGGATGAGAGCGGACGCGCTCTGTCAGCCGCGGAAAAAGCGGAGATGGAGAAGAAGAATAAAGAACAAGCCGCCGCGATGGCCAAAAACAAGGCGCTCAACGATGCCTTCAATCTTGGCAAGACGGCCGCGGCCGCCGGCCAATGGGATGGAGCCATCGACGGCTTCAGCAAGGCAGCGGAAGTGGATCCCAACCAGCATGTTGTCTGGGGCAACTTGGCGGATTCTTACGTCGGGCGCGCCAAAGCCACTCCCGCCAGTAAGGACGCGGACCTAGCGAAGGCCGCCGAAGCGTATCAGAAAGCCATCGCTATCAAAGCGGATGACTCTTCCTACCTCAACAATTACGCTTTGGTGCTGGCGCAGCAGAAGAAGTTCGACGAAGCCCAGGCTTCCCTCACCAAGGCCGCGCAGATGGATCCAGCAAACGCCGGCAAGTACTACTTCAATCTGGGCGCCGTGTATGTCAACACGGGCAACATGGAGCCGGCAACAGCGGCGTTTAAGAAAGCCATTGAGCTCGACCCCAATTATGCCGAAGCCTATTTCCAATACGGTCTCTCGCTGATCGCGAAGGCAACCGTGGATAACGGCAAGACGATAGCCCCGGCAGGCACTGCGGAAGCTTTCCAGAAGTATCTGGATTTGGCGCCCAGCGGTCCCAACGCCGAAACCGCCAAAGCCATGATGGCGAGCATGGGCGAGACGGTACAAACCACGTTCAAGGCTGCGCCGACGCAACAGAAGAAAAAGCAGTAAGTTTGGAGTAAATGTTTCGAGCGATCCTGTATCTGATCGGATTCATGCTCGTGATGAGCGTGATCCGGGCAGTGTTGGGGATCGTCGGAAAAGCATTTAGTGGACTTTCCAGTACTTCCTCTCCCCAGGCGGGGGCCCCTGGTCCCCGCCCATCTTCCGCCCCGTCCGGCGGTGAACTCAAGAAAGATCCCGTGTGCGGGACGTTCATCTCAACAGCCACTGCTTTCCAGAGAGCGTCCGGCGGACAGACCCACTACTTCTGCTCTACCGAGTGCAGGGATAAATTCAAGGGC
Source organism: uncultured Bordetella sp. (assembly GCA_964504905.1). Taxonomy (GTDB): domain Bacteria; phylum Acidobacteriota; class Terriglobia; order Bryobacterales; family Bryobacteraceae; genus Palsa-187. The sequence goes on from CAZDGT010000169.1 coordinate 6,914, forward strand.
TAGGTTAACTTCGACCGGACACGTTCGCTCAGCGCCTTGCCATCGACGCGCTTACCGGCAAGTTTGGCCTGCGCGGCTTTCATGACCACGCCCATCTGCTTGAGCGAAGTGACGCCGGTTTCGGCCATGGCGGCGGCGAGTGCGGCGTCGATCTCCGCTTCCGTTGGCGCCGATGGCATGTAGGATTCGATCAGCTTCAGTTCGGCTTCTTCCTTGTCGGCCAGCTCGGGACGATTCCCCTTGCGAAACATGTCGGCCGACTCACGGCGCTGCTTGACCAAAGTGTTCAGAATTTGCAGTTCCGCCGCTTCATCCAGCGGCTTCATGGTGTCAACGGTGTATCTCTGCAAAGCCGCCTTGATCATGCGGATCGTGTCGAGGCGCGCCTCTTCGCGGCCCTTCATCGCCGCGGTCATGTCTTTCTGGATCTGTTCGAGTAAAGCCATAAAGTACTAGCTTAGTACTTCAGGCGCTAGGCAACGGTTACTGAGCACCGCCGGCAATCGCTCCCACAATCAGGAAGGGCTCTTTCCCTGTCGCCACCGCTTCCGGCAGCGGCGAGTCCGGAGACTCGTGGGATAGATCCTCCGCGCAGGCGAAGAATCTGACGAACGGACGCCGCAGTCCGGTGACGTGATCGCGGACTGTGCCGAGCAATTGCGGATAACGCGCCTCCAGCGCATCCAGCACGGAGCACTGCGTGACCGGCCCCGCGACTTCGACGGTCACCTCGCTCGCGGAGCGGGCGAGCGTCCGCAGATGCGCCGGAAGCACTACGTGAATCACGCTGCGATTCACGATAGCGTCTGAACCTCGACGGAAAGCACGGCCGGCAGGTCCCTAGCAATGGGGGCCCAGCTATCGCCGGCATCCGCCGATGCGTACACTTGCCCGCCGGTCGTCCCAAAATAAACGCCGCAGGAATCGAGCGAATCCACCGCCATGGCGTCGCGCAGCACGTTCACATAGCAATCGCTTTGCGGAAGCCCTTTGGTGAGCGGCTCCCAATCGTTCCCGCCCGTGCGGCTGCGGTAAACGCGTAGCTTGCCATCGGGAGGATAGTGCTCGGAATCGCTCTTGATCGGCACAACGTAGATCGTTTCCGGCTCATGCGCGTGAACATCGATTACGAATCCGAAGTCGGTGGGCAGGTTCCCGCTGACCTCTTGCCACGAATCGCCAGAGTTGTCACTGCGCATCACGTCCCAATGCTTCTGCATAAAAAGCACGTTGGGGTGCGCGCGGTTCATGGCGATGCGGTGAACGCAATGGCCAACCTCCGCCCCCGGATCGGGAAGGAATTGAGAGTGCAGTCCTTGATTGATTGGCTTCCAAGTCACGCCGCCGTCGTCGGTGCGGAATGCGCCAGCGGCCGAGATGGCGATGAAGATTCGTTGCGGATTGCTGGGGTCGATCAGGATGGTGTGCAGGCACATGCCACCCGCGCCCGGCTGCCACTTGGGTCCCGTCCCGTGGCCGCGCAGTCCGGCGAGTTCAGTCCAGGTCTGCCCGGCGTCCTGAGTGCGGAACAGAGCGGCGTCTTCCACTCCCGCATAGACCGTATCGGGGTCAGTTAGAGACGGCTCCAGGTGCCAGACGCGTTTGAACTCCCAGGGATGCGGGGTGCCATCGTACCACTGATGGGTACCGGGAACGCCTTCATAAATGAACTTGTTGCCGACCGGCTCCCAGGTCTGACCACCGTCGCTGGAGCGCTGGATGATCTGGCCGAACCAACTGCTGCTCTGGGAAGCGTAGAGGCGATTGGGATCAACCGGCGAGGCCTTGAGATGGTAGATTTCCCAGCCGCCGAAGAACGGCCCACTGACATCCCAGC
>CAZDGT010000170.1:0-1944 GCA_964504905.1 uncultured Bordetella sp.
GTGCCGTGTACCGAGCGAAGATCAAGTATCCCAAGCCGACCAGTTCGGGCCTGCAATTGGGCCCTGGCCATTACGCCATCGGCTTATCGACGAATGAAGGTGTTCGCTTTCAAGGCTTCCACGGAAATGTACTGGTGGTGCTGGACGAGGCACCCGGTATACTGCCGGAAATCTTCGAAGCCATTGAAGGTATCCGCGCCGGGGGAGATGTGCGGGTGCTCGCCCTCGGAAACCCGACTATCGCTAGTCTCAAGTCCCAGAAATAAGTGAACTAAGTAAAGCCCGGATTGCATCTAAACTGGAGGAGGTTCAGATGCGAACTGGACGCCCCAAACAGCCTTTGATTTTGACCGAGGAAGAGGGCGAGCGACTTGAATCGCTGGCCCATCGGGCGCGCAGCCAAGCTCTGTTGGCTCGCCGCGCTCGTGTGGTATTGGCCTGCGCGGAGGGACTGGATAACAAGGAGGTCGCCAAGAAGTTGCGCTGCTCGTTGGGTATGGTTGGCAAGTGGCGGTCTCGCTTCCTAAAAGCTCGGCTGGAAGGGCTATACGATGAACCGCGACCCGGAGCGCCACGCAAAGTCAGCGACGATCAAGTCGAAAAGGTCGTCATTCAGACTTTGGAGAGCACGCCGCGCGGCCAGACGCACTGGAGCACGCGTGGTCTAGCCGAAGCGACCGGACTCAGCCGGATGACGATCAGCCGGATCTGGCATGCCTTCGGATTGCAGCCGCACCGCGCCGATACGTTCAAACTGTCGCCGGATCCGCAACTGATTGAGAAAGTGCGTGACATCGTGGGTTTGTATATGAATCCGCCCGAGCATGCGTTGGTGTTCTGCGTGGATGAGAAAAGCCAGATCCAGGCGCTGGACCGGACTCAACCCTTGCTGCCTCTGCGGCCCGGACAGGTGGAACGCGGCACCCATGACTATAAACGCCATGGGACGACCTCGCTGTTCGCCGCGCTGGAGTTGAAGACCAGTCGGGTCATCGGCAAACTGCAACGTCGCCACCGTTCGCGGGAGTTTCGCCAGTTTCTGGACGTCATCGAGTCTCAGGTGCCGCTCGGGCTGGAGGTCCATATCATTGCCGACAACTACGGTACTCACAAGACGGCGCCGATCCGAAACTGGTTCGCCAAACGCCCGCACTTTCACATTCACTTCACCCCTACCTATGGTTCGTGGATCAACCTGGTGGAGCGCTGGTTTGCGGAACTCACGAATAAGCGCATCCGTCGCGGCGTATTTCGCAGCGTCCGGGAACTGGAATGCGCGATCCGCGAGTACATCGATGTTCACAACGAAGACCCGCGACCTTTCGTATGGACCAGAACGGCGGACCAGATCCTTGACAGCATCGCGCGTTACGCGCGCCGCACGGTTGCTGTCCAGCCCTCCTGATTTATGTCACGAACCACTGGGACAGGAGACTAGGTGAACACCTAGGCCATGCCCCTGTTGATCCGCAATGATCTTCGGGTCCGTGCCCCTTTCCTGGTGCAGCGTCGAATGCGACCGGCGCAACACCGCATAGTTGATCCAATCCAGCCCGAGCGGCTCCAGACGCGGATGGACCCAGCGCCGCAAGATATTGTCCGGCCGCATCGGCGTTACGATCTGTTCGCTCGGAAACACCCACCCCTCTTTACTTGGGTATGGGAGAGTCGAGATCCACTTTGTCAGCCGGTCGAAGATCTCGGCCGCGACCCCAACCTCACGAATTTCATCCGTCTTGGTTGGATTGACCTCGCCCTTGAACCACGACCGCTCCACCCGGATCGCTCCCTGCTGAAATAGATCGCCGTTCCTCAGCCCATAAGCCTCCGATTCGCGTAGCCCGCAGAAGATTACCAGATCAAACGTGAGCCTCTCTCTCTTCAAGAACACTCCATGCGCGCAAGTACTCGCCCAGGTTCACACGACGAAGCCGAGACCGATCT
>CAZDGT010000171.1:0-8550 GCA_964504905.1 uncultured Bordetella sp.
CCAAAGATTCCCGTCGGGGTCGCCCAAGATAGCGTCCCACCGGTCCGGAGGCAGGCCTTGAGTCGCACCAATCTCGGTAGCTGTTTGGTGATCCCACTGGCAGAGACTTAGGCCGCACCCAAACCAAACGAGGCCGGAGGCATCGGTGTACACGCTGACCACCTCCTCGCGATCTACGCCGGGGGCCCGCTCAATTGATCGAAGCGCGATTCCCTTCTTACCTGTGTCGCCCTTGCCCGTGTCGGCAATGATCAGTCCAGACGCGGTAGCCAGATAGAGGTGACCGGTGCGGTCCGATGAAATTCCTTGACGCCCGATCAGGGTTCTTCCCTTCAAATCCACCGGCACAAAGCGGTCGCGCGTTCGCCGGGCCAGGCCGTGGTCAGTCCCTATCCACAAAGTTCCGTCCGCCGCTTCGTACAGAGATTCGATGCGAGCTCCGGGGAGCCCGTCACGCGAAGTGAAGGCCGTAAATCGGTTGCCATCGTAGCGGTACAAGCCATTTTGCGTGCCCGCCCATAGGAACCCGGCGCGATCCTGCAAAACCGCTTGCACCGCCAAATTCCTCAGCCCTTCTTCGTCCCCGTAAAACTTGAAGTTGTAGCGTTGCGCCCAGGCCGCGGGCGCGAAGAGACACCACGCCCCTAACGCGATCAGAGGGACAAGACGCAGACGTAACATGAGTTTCGCCGTAAGTCATAAATTCGGCGGTTCTCATTGATTTCGTTAGGGTATCCTGGAGCAGGACTCATAGACTCACGCGCCATGCAGACAGTGAAACCACGAGTTGCCGTCGCCGGCGCAGGAGCGTTCGGCAAGAATCATCTGCGGGTCATCCACCAGTCCGGACATGCCGAGTTGGCCGGTGTTTATGACTTGGATCTAGCTCGCGCCACCGCGATAGCCGAACCACTGGGTTGTCGCGTATTTGCAAGTCTGGATGAACTGGCGGAAAATTCCGACGCTGCAGTGGTTGCATCGCCAACCATCACGCACGCTCCGGTCGGGTGCAAATTGATGGAAGCGGGTCTGGATGTGATGGTGGAGAAACCCATCGCGCACACGCTCGAAGGTGCGCGCGCCTTGGTTGATACCGCAGAGCGCCACAAGCGCATCTTGCAGGTAGGGCATCTGGAGCGTTTCAATCCCGCCGTGATCGCTCTCGCCGCGGCCATCGGAAAACCACTGTTCTTCGAGATTCATCGCTTGAGCGAATTTAGTCCGCGCTGCCTCGATGTCGATGTGGTGCTGGATCTGATGATCCACGACGTGGATATCATCCTCGCGCTGACTGGAGAGCGGCCGGAAGAAATTCGCGCCGCGGGAATCCGCATTCTGTCGGAAAAGGTAGACATTGCCAACGTACGGATTCAGTTCCCCAGCGGCTGCATCGCCAATCTTACTGCCAGCCGCGTGTCGACGGAACGTGTCCGCAAACTGCGGCTATTTCAGCCCCACGAATATATCTCGCTCGACTATGGCCGCCAGGACGCGGTGCGCTTCCGCGTAAAACCGCCGATGGCAATCGACTTCGCGGCGCTGCCGGTAACCAAGGATGAACCGCTGCGTCTTGAGCTTGAGGGATTCTTCGAAAGCGTAACCACTCGCCGGCCTCCGCGAGTGACAGGTGCGCAGGGCTTGGCGGCGCTGGAGGTCGCGTTCGAGATCCTTGATAAAATCGAGGAGCATTACCGCCTGGTGGAAAAAACGCTAGGAAGCACGTGAACACCGTACGTCCAGTCGATTTGAACGACGATCTGAATCTGCTGCGCGAATGGCGGGAGCCGATCCCGCGGAGCAGAATCGTTATCGCTATCACGGGAGCGGTCCTATACCATTTCGTGGCACTTACGATTGTGATCGCGGCGCTCAATGCTCCGGCAACCATTCGTCCGCAGGAGGTTGCGGTCGACCTTCGCAAAGCCGTGCCGCTCTACATTCCTCAAGAGCTCACGCAGCGCGACCCGAATCGTGGCAAGATCACGCACGACCTGGACGTGCGGAGTGCGGCTCCGCCGGTGCCGGTTCCCCAAGCTCCGCGCTTCCGCGCGCCTCTCCCGGTTCCCATTCCCGCGATCCCCGCAACCATTGAGCCACCCAAGATTGAGGCAGCGGCGGTTCCGCCACCGCCGGTGGCCTCGCCCGGAAACCTTCCTCAGGTCGAACCGCCGGCCGTTGAAAAGCCCAAGCTCGCGTTCGAGCCAGTGGGAGCGGGGGGCACTTCGCCGCGCCCGAATGTTAACCCCAACATCAAGTTGCCTCCCATCGCCAGCACTCTCGAAGATGTCCTGCGGGCGCCGGCTGCCCAGAGCGCGCCTCAGCCTCCCACGCCGGGCGGAATGACGATCGGCGATATGGATGAGTTCACAGCTATCCCCAGCCCTAACCAAGCGCCATCGTCGGGGCCGGCGCGCAGCAACCTGCAATTGTTGAGCGACCCGGCCGGGGTGGACTTCAAACCCTACCTGGTGCAAGTGCTCGCCGCAGTGCGTACCAACTGGCTTTCGGTAATTCCGGAAAGCGCGCGCATGGGGCGAAGGGGCCGGGTGCTGGTTCAGTTCATCATTAACCGGCGAGGCGGCGTTCCCAAACTGGTTATCGCCGAGTCCTCCGGGACGGCCGCATTTGACCGGGCGGCGGTAGCCGGCATCAGCGCGTCATATCCCTTTCCTCCACTTCCTAATACGTTCAAAGGAAATGAGATCCGCCTCCAATTGGCGTTTACCTACAACACCGCTCCTCGTTAGCGGATTCCCAAAATGAACCGGCGATTTCTCTACGCGATGTTGACCTACGCCATTCTGGCGATTCTGGCCGCCGTCACCTTAGACGGGATCATCCGCATCGCAACCTGGGTTCTTTTGGGCGGATTCGCGTTGAAAACATACTTAGCGGTGTTAAAAAGCCGAATCGACTAAGCGTGAGACATATCCTCCTTCGGATCATTTTAGGCCGTATCTAGGGTGATCCTTCTAGGTACTAACCTACACCTCACCGATTAAGCTGCAATAAAGCCGGGCACTTTGAAGCTCCCCCGATCCCGGATCGGAGGGCCACGTTCCGGTTTGGGAGGAATGCGTGGATATTCGGTTCCAAAATGGTACAGAGACGGGGCTCGCATGGTGCGAGACGCCGGTACTTGACCCCACGGTACCGCGCTTGTCCGTCGCACTCCTGATTTATTTTCAGTGTTTTATATGGTCTCTTTGTGCGTTGGTTCAAGGGTTTTCCCGGCATGATAGCCAGACTGGCCTAAGGCGTGCCTTTTCAAGCGCGTCGGAGGAATAATCATGAGACTAAAAAGTGCCAGTGCCGCCGCCGTTGCCCCCGCGCTACAAGCTCCGCCGCGGCCCGCCCCCAGCCGTCTTCGTGCAGTACCCCGGAAAGGTGCCGCGACAGCGAAGCCTCCTTCAAAGCCTGTGGCGAAAAGCACGTCGCTGCATACACGGACGCCAGCTAAGGATCAGCCGAAAGTCGGGCATGCAAGCGCCGCGCAACAGAACGCCAAGCTAGCCCGGCGCGACCGCGTCGTTTTAGAACATTTGCCCTTGGTCAAAGCCATCGCCATTCGCGTTCACGAAAATCTGCCGGTTCACGTGGATGTCGACGATTTGGTGCACGCGGGGATTCTCGGCCTATTCGACGCCGCGAGCAAATACAATCCGGAGAAACAAGTCGCCTTTTCGAGTTACGCCAAGCATCGCATCAAGGGTGCCATCCTCGACAGCCTGCGGCAACTCGACTGGGCGTCGCGCGACATGCGCCGCCGCCACAAGCAGGTGGAAGCCGCCACGCGGGAGCTGGCAGCAACGCTACAGCGCAATCCGACCGAGGCCGAAGTGGCACAGAAGCTCGGCATGGATCAGGAGCGCTGGCGCAGCATGATGCTAGACCTCCGCAATGTGGGTCTGGTTTCAGCCTCCACGCGTTCCAATGAAAGTGAAGATCTGCCCGCGCCCGATTTCCCCTGCAAGCCCGAGACTCACCCGGATTCGATCTGCGCGCACGAACAGTTGAGGGGTGTTCTCGGCGTTGCTATGAAAACGCTGCCGGAGCGCTATCAGAAAGTGGTCTCGCTCTACTACACCGGGGAAATGACTATGAAGGAAATCGGCGGCATCCTTGGCATCAATGAAAGCCGCGTGTCGCAGATCCACAAGGCTGCGCTCGAAAAGATGCAGACAGTTCTGCAAACCAACGGCATTACCTCCAGCCAAGCGTTCTAACACCGCGTCACCGGCGCCTGCGGTAAGATCGCAACATGCGCCTCAGAGCGTCCCTTCTGCTGCTCGCCATTGCCGGACTTGCAGGCGCGCAAAGCATTGACTGGCCCAAGGCCGACGTCGAGTTGTTGCGCCACTACCAGGCGCTCATCCGAATCGACACTACAGACCCGCCCGGAAACGAAAGCAAAGCCGTCGAATATATCCGGCAGGTTCTGGAGGCCGAAGGAATTCCTGTCATTGTCACCGCCAAGGACCCCGCACGCGCGAATCTGATTGCGCGGCTGAGCGGCAACGGATCAAAGCGGCCCATCCTGATCGTGGGCCACACCGATACGGTTCAAATCGACGCATCCAAATGGACCTTCCCTCCGTTCAGTGCAACGCGCGACGGCGGTTATGTCTACGGGCGCGGGGCGCTCGACAACAAATGGCAGGTAGCCGCCGGGATGATGACGATGCTGCTGCTGAAGCGCGGCAATGTCGCTCTGGACCGCGACGTGATCTTCGCGGCTGAGGCCGGCGAAGAAGCTTCCACGGTGCCGGGCATAGAGCACCTGGTGCAGCAGAACTGGAAAGATATCGACGCGGAAGCCTGTCTCGCAGAAGCTGGAGGAATATCGCGAGTGAATGGCAAGGATCGCTACGCCCTGGTGCAGACGGGCGAGAAATTACCGAATGGAGCGCGGCTGGTGGCCCACGGCCCGGCAGGGCACGGCTCGCGTCCGATGCGCACGAGCGCCATCTTGCATCTCTCGCAGGCCGTGGAAAAAATTGCGCTGTGGGATCCACCCATGCGCTTTAACGACACGACGCGGACGTATTTCGAAAAGCTGGCAACTATCGGCACGCGCGAGGATGCGGACCGCTACAACGGGCTGTTCGATTCCACCAAGTCTGCCGCGAGCCGCGAGTATCTGGCGGAGCATGAACCTGGCCGGTACTCCATGCTGCATACGTCGATTTCGCCGAATATCATTACAGGCGGTTTCCAGATCAACGTGATTCCATCGCAAGCCGAGGCAACGCTAGACATTCGCGCGCTGCCAGATGAGAACATGCCGGAGTTCTACGACATGATGCGCAAAGTGATCAACGATCCCTCGGTGGAGGTGATTCCGGAAGCTAAGAACGCCCGCCCGGGAGCCGCACCATCCCGCATCGATTCCGATATTTATCATGCGATCGAAGCGGCGAATCGCAAGATCTATCAGGTGCCCACCATACCAACCATGAGTACCGGGGCTACCGACATGGCGTTTCTGCGAGCAAAAGGGATGCAGTGTTATGGCGTGGGTGTGTCGGTCGACGAGGAAGATGCCTCGAAAGGCTTTGCCTCGCACAGCGACCAGGAGCGGTTGCGCGAAGAGTCGCTGTACAAGTTCCTGGAATTTCAGTGGGACGTTCTGGCATCGGTAGCGATGTCGAAGAAGTAACAGCTGCTGCTAAAATCGTGCAGTAGGTGTCTTCCGCAACCAAACCACTCACCGTCCGTCAGTTCTTCGGACGTAAGGGGCTGCTTTCCGAGTGGCATGCGAACTACGAATACCGCGCCGGACAACTAGCCATGGCGGAAGCCGCTGAATCCGCGCTCGCCGAAAAGAAGCACCTGATTGTCGAGGCCGGTACCGGCACCGGGAAAACGCTGGCCTATCTGGTTCCGGCGATTCTCTCCGGCAAACGCGTGGTGATCTCGACCGGCACCAAGAATCTGCAGGAGCAGCTTTTCTTCAAGGACATTCCGTTTCTTGAGCAGCACCTGGGGCCGCTGCGCGCCTGTTACATGAAGGGCCGCGGCAACTACGCTTGCCGGCAAAAAATCTACGACGCGGAAAAAGAGCCGATCCTGGATGGGCTCGAGGAAGTAGCCGACTTTCGCATCATCCGCGAATGGGAGAAGACCACAGAAACAGGAGATCGGTCCGAGATCAAGACGTTGCCCGAGTCCAGCACTGCCTGGGCCAAGATTGATGCGCGCAGCGAGCTGTGTTCCGGCCAGAAGTGTCCACAGTTTGAACGCTGCTTCATCACTGCCATGCACCAAAGGGCGCAGGAAAGCGACATCATCATCGTCAACCACCACCTGTTCTTCGCCGATCTGGCGGTGAAGGGCGGTCCGGTGGGTATGGCCAGGGGTGGCGAAGCCGGTGGCATTATTCCCGATTACGGCGCGGTGATCTTCGATGAGGCGCACGATATCGAAGACGTCGCGGGACAGTATTTCGGAACGACTGTATCCACGTATCAATTCGAGGAGCTGACCCGTGATGTAGCAGGCCTGGCGAATCGCAAGAACTTCGGATCCAAGGAACTGGACCGCATCCTGATCACGCTTGGTGAGCGCGCGGCGCAGTTCTTCGGATTGTTTGGAGCAAGCGAAGGGCGCTCGGGATTTCGTTCACATGAAGCGTTCCTGATGCAGCACGAGGAAGCCTATCGCGACATCCTGGCGGCTCTGGAGATCGTCGCGCTGCAACTGGAGTTGTTGAGGGCGGCGCCGGAGGAAGCTATTCCGCTGGTGAACCGCGCCCGTGAAATATCGCGGCGCTTGCAGTTCTGGATGGAATCCGGCGAGAAGGCGTACGTGTATTGGATTGAGCGCCGCGGACGCGGGACTTTCCTACAGGCCACGCCCATTGATGTCTCGCAGTTGCTCGATGAGAAATTATTCGACGCCATCGATACCGCGATCCTTACTTCTGCAACGCTCGCCGTCGCGGGAGAATTTGAGTTCACCAAGCAGCGCCTGGGCTTGCGCAACGCCCGCACGCTGGTGGTAGAGAGCCATTTCGACTACAACCAGCAGGCCCTGCTCTACGTGCCGCAGGATTTGCCGGACCCGCGCAGCCCGGCTTTTACATCCGCCGCCGCGCGCGAGGTGATTGAGATTCTGACGCACAGCCGTGGGCGCGCTTTCGTCTTGTTCACCAGCTACCAGCAGATGCGCCTCATCTACGATAAGGTGTCGCTCGAAGTGCCGTTCCAGACTTTTCTGCAAGGCAGCGGTCCGCGCAGTGCGCTGCTGGAGGAATTTCGCTCCACGCGCAACGCGGTGCTCTTTGCGACTTCCTCGTTTTGGCAGGGAGTGGACGTGCCGGGCGAACAATTGAGCTGCGTTATCATCGACAAGTTACCGTTCGCTGTGCCGAGTGACCCGGTGGTGGAAGCGCGCATCGCGGCCATCCGCAACGATGGTGGTGACCCATTTTCCGGCTATCAAGTGCCGCAGGCGGCGATCGCGTTAAAGCAGGGTTTCGGCCGGTTGATCCGCAGCCGCACAGATCGCGGAGTGCTGGCGTTGCTCGACAATCGCATTACCAAGACGCGCTACGGGCAGATCTTTTTCGACAGTCTGCCGGATTACGCCTTCACCACCAAGCGCGATGATGTAGAAAGGTTTTTCGATCATGTTTGAAATTGCCGTGGAACAAAGTTTCGCTTCCGCACACGCATTGCGCAATTACAAAGGCCGCTGCGAGAACGTGCACGGCCATAACTGGAAGGTTCGCGTGGTGATCGAGGGCGAGAAGCTGGACCAAACCGGCATGCTGGTGGACTTCCTCGACGTCAAGAGCCTGATGGGCGAGATCCTCGACCGCATCGACCATCAGTTTCTGAACGAAATCCCGCCGTTCGACACGATCAATCCGTCAGCGGAAAATATCGCCGAATACTTCTACCAGCAGATGGCCGGACGTCTGACAGATACGCCTGTCCCTGTGCAGATCCGCGAAATCAAGATTTGGGAGACGGAAATTCAGTCGGCTACTTATCGCCCGAAGTAAGCGGCGTTCTTCTGGGCGAACTCAGCCCACTTTTCAGGCAGATCGTCGATTGCGAAGATCGCGGAGACCGGGCATACCGGCACACATGCGCCGCAGTCGATGCATTCCACCGGGTCGATATAGATGAGCTCTTCGTTAGCGAATTTTTCGCTATCTTTCTTGGGGTGAATGCAATCCACCGGGCACGCGTCCACGCAGGCCGCGTCTTTCACTCCAATGCAAGGTTCCGCAATTACGTACGCCATAGATTCTTTCTCGTTTTTCAACCTTGGGGTTGGCCAGGCGGGGTTGAACTAATACTAATAACATATCGCAGGCGATTCCAGCAATTTAGGAGCAGCGGGCGGCGTAGGGAGCCACTGGGCGGCGCGGGGACGGCATTGAACGGCGCAACCCCTATCGAGTGGTGCCCAAGTCGCGCTGAATGGCGAACCGTACCAGACCTGCGACATCGTGAATGTCGAGTTTGCGCATGAGGCTGGCGCGGTAAGTGTCTACAGTCTTTGGGCTTAAGTCCAAACGCGCGGCGATTTCCTTGGCGC
>CAZDGT010000172.1:0-2213 GCA_964504905.1 uncultured Bordetella sp.
AGCAGAATCACATCAGCCACCGCTTCGGCAGGCGCCAGGGTATAGCCCTTGGCCACGAGTTGGGCGGCAACGGCTTCGCTGTCGCGCTCGTTCATCTGGCAACCGTAGGTCTTGATGTAAACACTCGGCATGGGTGTTGAAATCAGCCGCGCACAATACGCCACAAAGAGCCGGTTGAAAAGCGGTAATAGACATCGCCCGGACTTGCGGGTGTGATTAAAAGTGGGTGAGGGAAGAAAAGAATTTGTGCGAATAAAATGTACAAATTTAGCCACTTGCTTAATAAAGTGGGGATGTTGAAGAAAAAATCCGCAGCGAAACCGTTGAGCGCCGAAGAACTAGAGTTGATTGAGCAGTTGCGTGAGCATCCTGAACTGCGGGCGCGCTTCCAAAGTATTCTTGGGATTACGCGCAATGAGGGAAGCGCCCTGCAGAGCGCCGATGAAGTGGAGGGATTGTTGATCGAGGAGATGCGGCGTCTGGGCCATGCGGGGATGAGCCAATGGGCGGTGCGGGCGGAGGCGCGTGTGAGCCAGGAACTCAAGAGTCAGCAACCGCAGGTGCGCAGTCGTAAAAAAAACGCTGAAGTGGTGGTGTGTGTTTGGCTTGGTGGAAGTGCGGGAACGGATTTGGTGTACGCAGGCCCAGCACTATCTGCGGCTGTTGCCGGAGCGGCTGGGAGTATCTGCCCGCGGGCGTTCGCGCCGGTTGGATCGGGTGCTGACGGACTTTGGCTGCGAGCATTCCTTTGTGCGAGCGGCGCAAAGTGTCCGAGAACATTACGGCTTTGAACTGGGAGCCAGTGCGGTCCGGGCGTCCACCTTGGAACACGCGCAAAGGGCGCGGGTGCAGTTGCAGGCGGGCTATGGGGAGTCCTTCCGGGCGCTACCAGCGCAGGGAGCGCCACAGGTGATTGCCCAGACCGACGGCACGATGATCTGCACCGTGACGGCGGGCAAGAAGAACGGCCAACGCCCCCGGCAATGGAAGGAGATGCGCTTGGTTGCCGCCCAGGCACAGAGGAGCGCCACCACGGTGTATGCCGCCACCTTTGGGAGCGTGGCCGAAGTCGGACGACGCTGGGGCCATTGCGCGCGCGACGCGGGCTGGGGACTCCAGAGCCAGATTCATGCAGTGGGTGATGGGGCCGACTGGATCCGGCTCCAGAGCCAAGAGGTGTTCGGGGAGCAAGGAACTTTCCTATGCGATTTTTATCATGTCAGCCACTATCTGGGAGCGGCCGCTCTCACCTGCGCCCCAGGGCGGGTCAACCCGTGGCGCAGAACCCAGCAAAAGCGACTGCGCCGGGGAGCCTTTGCCTTGGTCATCGCAGCCTTGGCAGAGCAACTGGAAGCCGAGGGCACACCGGACGAAGAAGCGCCAGTGCGCAACGCCCATCGTTACCTCACTAATCGAACCGCGTGTCTGGATTATCCGCGCGCGCTGGCGTTGGGCTTGCCCATCGGTTCGGGCATGATCGAGTCCGGACATCGGCACGTACTCCACGCCAGACTCAAAAAAGCTGGCGCCGCCTGGTTGCCCGACACCGCTGACCAGATCGCTCACCTTCGCGTTCTCAGAGCCAACCGCCAATGGCAATCTCTATGGAACTAGTACCTCACCCACTTTTAATCACACCCCGGAAAGGACCTCGGGGACGAAAGTGGCTGCGTTCTGCCGGTGGGAATACTTCCTTGACGGCGGCTCAGGCCGCCATGCGTGCCGGCTCCATCCTGGAGCGGAGAATGTACACCAACGCCTTGACGGCCAGTTCCATGAAGAGGAAGGGCTTCGCGATGAAATCGTTGCCGCCGCTCATGGTGGAATTGGCGCGGCTCTCCAGGTCGTTCAGGCTCGTCACGAATACGACTGGCGTTTTGTGGTAGCCGGGTAGCGAGCGCAGCTTCGTGCAGAGTTCGAAGCCATTCATGCCGGGCATGTCCACGTCGAGGAAGATAAGGTCGAAACTGTTTTCCGAGAGCAGGGTGCAGGCGGTGTGTGGATCGGAGGCTTCCACGGATTTGAGCTTGGCCTTTTCCAGCGCGTAGATGATCGCGCGCCGCGAGATGGCTTCGTCATCCACCACCAGGATGTTGGGGGCAGACAGTTGCAATTTGCCCGGGGTGATGCCGCGCTCGGCGAAGCTGTTGACGAAATCCAGCGCGGAGGCCACGGTGCGAAGCGTGGAGGCGTTGAGGTTCTTCGGTTTTTCG
>CAZDGT010000173.1:0-1938 GCA_964504905.1 uncultured Bordetella sp.
CCGCACTCCGGACAAACCCCGCTTAAGTTCCCGGTCAGATCATATCCGCACTGCCGGCATTGGCGTTTGAAGTCCGCCTGGTCCACCCACTTCCGCCGACGAATGACCGGTGCCCAGTACCACCCGAGTACGCACGCGGCAAGCAGACACCCCATCCATGGCGCGGCCGTCGAGGCTGCCCGGATCCAGAAATTCCATTTGATCGCGGAGCGGTATTCTGTGACTTCGTACAGAAAGTCCAGTCCGAACACTCCGACAAAAGCAACCGCTGTTAGGCCGATGCTCCTGAGAACGGCTGATGTGATCATCGCAGACGAGCGCCCAATCTTCAGGCCGAGTCGGATGAGGATCAGGCCGGCCCCGATCGCGATAATGCCTGACCAGAGCACATCTGTGATCGCCTCAGGATGTACGAATCGTCTGAATTCCTGCCTCGGCAGAGCCCAGCCCAGCAAGAATGAGAGTGAGCCGATACCGATGATCAGGCAGGAGGTCGCTTGAATCGCGGAGAGTCCGAATTCGGGCGCTTCACGGCGGTCCGCTGCCGGCGCGGGTGCCCGTTCGATCCGGCGGTACGCGATAATCGCCATCGCGATGAACGTGGGGGCCGCGAGTAGACTTGCCGCCGATTCCAGAATGTATGCGATAAGTCCGTCGGGAAGTCCCTCCGGACTTCTTTGGATCGCAGACGCAACACCGACGATCGTCGAAAATCCTGCCAGGACCACGCTGGTAGCGAAGTAAATCACGATGCCGGTTGTCAGCCACTTGCGTCGGCCGGTGGCAAGGGCGGCGGTGGCTGTCGCGAGTGGTATCAGAGACCCAGCGCCATGCAGCAGCATGCGTGCAACGAACACCTGTTGCGTGACCGTTCGATCGCTGAATGACTTATCGAGTGCTCGGGAGCCGCTGGTGGCCCACCACGGCACCGGAATCGACGTGCTTGTGTACTGAAGGACGTCTAACGTGCTCCACCGCGTGGCTTGCCATTGCAGCGGCAGACAGCACAGGAACGCCGCCAGCGTCAACGTAATCAATCTGTCCGGACGTCGCTCCAGCATGCCCCATGACACTACTCGACAACCCCGCCGCCCCCAACCACGGCCGGCGATTCAGAGCCGCGCCCGTAAGGAAGCGGCGCGCGACCCACAACAACGACTCATCCTCAATCGTCCCGAAGCCGCCAAACCCAGCGCCAGCCAATTCATCCCCATTCAGAGCCGCGCAGGTAACTAAGCGGCGCGCGATCAACAACGACGAGACACTCTCAATCGCTCCCGAGCCCCCAACTTGGCGCCAGCCAATTCGCCCCCAAAGGGGGCGAAGGACTGTAGCCACGGGTGGAGCGAGGCCAAAAGGCCTCGCGCAACCCGTGGATTGCGTCCCGAATAGAATTTCCGCCCCGGCAGGGGCGGAGGAAACCGTCATCCACCGAAACGTATCACCGGATGATGCCAACCAAACACCCATAGAACCCCGTTTCCCTACAAATCGTGTTTCCCCGACCGCCCGCGCAAGTCGCACGCTGTCCGACCCAACGCGCCGGCAACTTGCCACGTTTACGCCAACGGCGTGCGTCTTCCGATACTCTGCGGTTGGCAATTCCCTAATTTCACGCCAAAGGCGTGCGCCAGAAAAGCCCAGGGCAACGCCCTGGGGAAAGGGTGCACCAACCGCAAAGAGCCCTGAAAGGGCGCGCTAAACAAACCGCGCGCTCAGCGTACACAAGTTCGCCCCGCACCCCGCAGTCTCACAACCAAACACCCCTGGAATCCCGTTTTCATACAAACTGTTTTTCTCCCCAACTCCAGCCGCTCACTCGCCTTAACCCACCTTTCGACCCCCTCCAAGTGGAACACTGATCCAGCTTACTAGGCGGAAGCAGGTGCGCCACTGCTCTATGAGCAGTGGCGTGCTTGTTCCCTTTTCGCCGGAAGT
>CAZDGT010000174.1:0-8551 GCA_964504905.1 uncultured Bordetella sp.
TATCGTGACGGCAACCGGGCCCTAAGCGCCGTGCGCAGGCTGGTCCCTCTGTCGGAACGAGAGACGAACCGGATGTTCGCCCGCATCACCGACACCATCGTGGCTACGGTCAACGGCTCGATGACGGTCGCGCTAGTTCAATCCGTGCTGGCTGGCGTGATGTACACCATCCTGGGCGTCCCCGCAGCAATGCTGTGGAGTGCGGCCACGTTTATTGTGGCCTTAGTTCCGGTGTTCGGAACGTTCCTTGTGTGGGGACCCATCGCCGCATATCTGGCGCTGAGCGGCAGTTGGATCAAGGCCCTGGTGCTGGTCGGATGGGGACTGCTCGCCATCGGTACCATCGACAACATTTTGTATCCGTACCTTGTCGGCGATCGACTCCGGCTGCACACCGTGCCAACATTTTTCGCCCTCATCGGCGGCATTGGATTGTTCGGACCGGCCGGGCTGATTTTGGGCCCATTGGTCCTGGCCATAACCATCGGACTGTTGCAAATCTGGTGGTCCCGTACCGAGGAAGGGGGAACGCCAGCCCTTAATCCCGCGGTCCCAACGCCGCCACTAACGCCGTAGTGCGTCGCGCCCCGATTCTGCTGTAGCTGTGCGCCACACTGGAATCGAAGTAGATCGAATCGCCTTCCGATAGCTCATGTTTGTCTTCGCCGACGCGCAGCCCGAGCTTGCCCGATAGCACATAGAGCAGCTCGACGCCCGAGTGTTCATGCACCCGGTTCCGCTCGGCATCGATGGGCTCGAATTCAGCCAGGTACGCATTCAACTCGCGATTGGGAACGGGAAAATCCAGGCTCTCAAAGTAGTAGGCGACAGCGCGCGCATCCGGCGAGTCCGGAAAACGCAGACGATCTTTTTTTCGCACGATTTCTAGCACTGGCTTGGGTTCAGGATTGAAGAAATACTCAAGTCCAACGCTGAACACCATGGCGATGCGTAAGAGAGTCGGCAAGGTGGGATGCATCACATCGCGCTCCAGGTTTGAGAGCAGCGCTGGAGAAAGGCTGGTCTGTTTGCCTAACTCCACCAGTCCCATGCTTTTGCGCAGGCGAAGGCGCCGGATTTTGCTTCCGATCGCGTAACTTTTGAGCCCGGTGTTGATGGTGTCGGATGCCATAAACGAAGGTCGTTTTCCTCTCAATGCCGGTTCCCGGCGGGATTGTTCCGCTCAGGAAAGCCAGTTTCTCGATATTCTTTACAGTAAAACATATTTTCCATAAGCTCAAATTGTGGCCGGCAAAGCCGGTCCGAAAGAGGCACTGTATTATGAAAAAACTTGATGTTATGGCAGCCGCGCTGGTCATCGTCGGCGCCCTGAACTGGGGGCTGGCGGGGGCATTCCATCTGGACCTGGTGGCTGCAATTTTCGGCATGAGATTTGGCGAAACCTCCGCGCTAAGCACGGTGGTGTATAGCCTGGTGGGTTTGTCCGGCCTGTATCAGGCCCTGACCTGGAAATCGATTCAACGCCGCTGGCACGGTGATGTTGCCGCGGCTAGGGCATAAGGAGAGAAAAACATGAAATCACGTTTATCCGTTTTACTGGCCGGCGCGTTCGCACTAACGCTGGCTTCGAATGCAGCTTTTGCGGCCGACATAGTTGAGACCGCTGTTGCCGCTAAGTTCACCACCTTGGTCGCCGCAGTGAAAGCCGCGGGTCTGGTGGAAACACTTAAAGGTCCCGGCCCGTTCACCGTGTTCGCACCAACCGACGAGGCCTTTGCCAAGCTGCCGCCCGGCACCCTCGAAATGCTGTTGAAGCCGGAGAACAAGGCCAAGCTGCAAAGCATTCTCACCTATCACGTTGTCGCCGGCAAAGTAATGGCGGGCGACGTCATGAAGCTGAATTCCGCCAAGACAGTGGAAGGCCAGAGTGTCACCATCAAGACCATGAACGGCGGCGTGATGGTGGATAACGCCCATGTGACCAAGGCAGACATCGTGGCTTCGAATGGCGTCATCCATATAGTGGATGCCGTTATTTTGCCGAAATGACATCAACCTCATGCATCTGCTGACCGGCGCAACTGGATACATAGGGGGACGCCTCCTCCGGCGGCTCCAAAGAGACGGCATGGCAGTCAGGTGCTTGTGCCGCAACCCGGAGACGCTGACTGGACGTGTAGCTCCTGGCACCGAACTGGTGCGTGGAGATCTGCTCCAGCCGGCGTCTCTGAGTGTTGCGTTTTCGGGCGTAGACATCGCCTTCTATCTGGTCCATTCCATGAATGGTAGTGGCCAGTTTGAGGCGGATGAGCACGAGGCGGCTATCAACTTCGCAAGGGCAGCGCGCGCCGCAGGGGTTAAGCGCATCATTTACCTGGGCGGACTCGCGAACGGCGGAGAGCTTTCCGCTCACATGCGCAGCCGCCTTGAGACCGGCAACGCGCTGCGATCGAGTGGCGTGCCGGTGATCGAACTGCAGGCCTCTATCGTAATCGGTTCGGGCAGCGCATCGTTTGAGATGATGCGTGCATTAGTGGAGCGGCTACCGGCAATGATCACACCGCGCTGGGTAAATACCTCTGCCCAGCCGATTGCGATCGAAGACGTGATCGAGTATTTGATGGCGGCGTCCCGCCTGCCGGCAACCGGCAACTTGACCTTTGAGATCGGAGGAGCCGATGTCACTTCCTACGTCGGCATCATGCGCGAGTACGCCCGGCAGCGGCACTTGCGGCGCTGGATCGTGCGGGTGCCGTTCCTCAGTTTGTCCCTGTCCAGCCGCTGGCTGACCTTGATCACCCCGGTGTATGCAAGCATCGGGCGGTGTCTGATCGATAGTGTTCGCAATCCGAGCGTGGTGCGCAGCCCGGCCGCCCTGGCGACCTTCGACATTCAGCCCATGGGGATCACACGCGCCATCGAGCGCGCCTTGACGAATGAGGATCGGGGCGCTGCGGAGACCCGTTGGTCCGATGCGCGCACCCGCAGCGCGGGCGGCAGCACGATGCGTGAGCCGTCTCGCGATCTTCTGGTCAATGAACAGACTGCCCGCGTGCCCCTCTCTCCACTCCAGGCTTTCGCGCCCATTCGGCGAATCGGGGGCCAAACCGGTTGGTATTTCGGTAATGTGTTGTGGAGAGTCCGCGGCCTGATCGACTTGATGATGGGTGGAGTAGGCATGCGGCGAGGCCGGCCGGACCCGGAGATTCCCTTCCCCGGAAGTACCTTGGATTTCTGGCGCGTGGAGATTTATGAACCGGGCAAGCGCCTGCGATTGTTTGCCGAGATGAAAGTCCCCGGGCGCGCCTGGCTGGAGTTTAGCGTCGAGCCTGACGGTTCCTCCAGTGTGATCCGCCAGATAGCGCAATTTGAGCCTGCGGGCCTGGCCGGAGTTCTCTATTGGCATCTTCTCAGCCCCATACACGAACTGATGTTTCGCGGAATGTTACGGCGCATTGCCGCAGCCGCGAGTCTGTCGGAATCGGAAATCGCCGGCGTGCTGGCCCCTAGAAGAGAGTTGAAACTATGAACTGGGTGGCTATTGGAGTGCTCGCCTCTATGACGATGTCAGCCGCCACGCAGCCTGCCGAGCTATCCGTTGGAGACCCATTGCCACCACTACGCGGTGAATTTCTGACAGGCCGAACCGCGGTTCTTCCCCAAGACTCCAACGGCCGAGTAGCGTTGCTGATGCTGGGCTTCACCTATGAATCCCGCTTCCAGGTGGAAGCTTGGGCCAAAAGGTTCCGGCAGGACTTTGGCGCCGATTCAAGGGTCACATTTTTCGAGATCCCCCTGATCGGAGGACTGGCGAGGATGGGGAAGTGGTTCATCGATAGCGGTATGCGCCGTGGCACACCGAAGGCGGATTACAGCAATGTGATCACAGTTTATGGCGGCACCGCTGTATGGAAGAAGCGCGTGGCATTCCGAGATCCCAATGCCGCCTATTTGATTCTGCTCGGCCCGGACGGCACAGTGCGCTGGCGCTTTGCCGGAAGTCCCGACGAGAAGCCGTATCAGGCGCTCTCATCGGAAGTCTCGAGACTTCTGTCAGGGAAATAAGTCTAGCGGCCCCCGCCGAATGTATCGCACGCCGAAATCTGGCCGGCATCCAAGCCCCGTTGAAACCATTGGGTGCGTTGCTGAGAAGATCCGTGAGTGAAATTCTCCGGGCTGACGTGTCCCGTTGCCATTTTCTGCAGACGGTCATCGCCGACAGCCGCGGCCGCGCGCATTCCCGCCTCCACATCACTTTGGTCTATGATCTTTCGTTGTTCGGTGGACATGGCCCACACTCCGGCAAAACAATCGGCCTGCAATTCCAGGCGCACCGATAGCGGATTCGCCTGTTCGGGATTGTTCTGGCGCAGGCGCTGGACTTTGCCTTCGATGCCCAGGATTTTCTGCACGTGATGTCCGATCTCATGTGCGATCACATAGGCCTGTGCGAATTCCCCCGGCGCTCCGAAACGGGAATGTAGCTCGTCGAAAAAGCCCAGATCGAGATAGACTTTTTCATCCCCGGGGCAATAGAACGGCCCCGTGGCGCTCTCGGCTTGTCCGCAGGAGGAATCAATAAAGTCACGGAAGAGCACCAGCTTGGCGTGCCGGTATTGGCGCCCTCCCTGCTCCGGAAGTAATTTTTCCCAGGTGCCCTGCGCATCATCGAGGACAAATGAAACGAATTGGACTTCGGTATCCTGAGCACCGCTGGAGCGGGGAGCCGACATCGTGGCGGGCCGGTCAGACGCGTCGCCGCCGGAAAAGAGCGCAAAGAAATTGCGATGGAAAATCAGACTGAGAACCAGCAGAACCAGCATTCCTCCGATTCCGAAATGCGGCGCGCCCAGGCCCATGCCGGAGAACCCACCTCCGCCGCCGCCACTATCTCGGCGATCTTCAACGTCGTCGCTAACGCCGCCGGGTTTCCAGTCCATAATTGAGCCTCTGCCAGGTGGAACCTTTGCAATCCCACGCCCAATTCTATCGCGATACCGATGTGAAAGCCGCAGGCGTTCGGCAATCTACGTGCTTAATGTATCTCAGGAGATTTTCAATGCCCGGAAGAACATGCGGCGATGTGATGACCAAGCACCTGGCGTGTTGCGTGGCTGGCGACACGGTCCAAAAGTCGGCTCAATCCATGAAGGCTCAGGACGTCGGCGCCCTGCCAATCGTCGATAGCCACGACAGGAAGAAGTTGGTGGGAATCGTGACCGACCGCGACCTGGCACTGAAAGTGGTGGCCGCCGGTTTAGATTCCTGTACGACTACTCTCGAAAGCGTGATGTCGCGCAAGATGGTGGTGTGCAACGTCGACGATAACTGTCAAATCGCGCTGGATGCCATGGCAAAGCACAAACTGCGCCGCATCCCGGTGGTAGACGACCATGGACGCATCGTCGGCATCATCGCGCAGGCCGACGTGGCCACGCGGATCGAAAATGCGGAGGCTACAGCCAAGGTGGTGGAAGAAATTTCAAAAGCGGCCTAGCACTCATAGCGCTCGCGGCCTCCCGTTGGGATGTAGTAGCATCGTGTCCTAAGGGAGGCTACACGCATGATGCTCGGCATGTCGCTGGAGACCTATACGCTAGTGCACGTTATCATCAGCCTGATTGGAATTGGCTCGGGCTTGGTGGTGCTGTTCGGATTGCTCTCCGGCAAAAAGTTGGGAGGCTGGACCGGGCTATTTTTGGCGACAACCGTGTTGACCAGTGTGACCGGTTTCGGCTTTCCGTTCGAACATTTCCTGCCGTCCCACGCCGTCGGCATCATATCGCTGGTAGTGCTCACCGTCGCGATCCTGGCGCTCTACTCCTTTCACCTTGCGGGGGCGTGGCGCCGGATCTATGTGATCGCCGGCGTGACTGCACTCTATCTGAACTGCTTCGTGGCTGTTGTCCAGTCTTTTCAAAAGGTCCCAGCTTTGCACGAATTGGCTCCCAACGGATCCGAGCCTCCCTTCGCAATCGCTCAACTAGCTGTCCTAGCGGTATTTATCGGCCTGGGCGTCGCCGCTGTGCGCAAATTTCGGCCGACGGCTGAGCGGGCCTTCCGGGCGAGCGCCTAAACGCGACACCTGCCTCGCAAGGTGCTAAACTAGTGATGTCTCTTCAAATTATCCGTTCCGCCTGAGTGCCTTGCCAGCACTCCTGGCGCCAACGTCGGAAACTAAAGAAGTTACGCGGAGACAGTCCGGCAAATTTAATACATTCAGGAGCACGTTATGGCCGGTCGCGGACCGCAGTCCTTCAAAAAACGGCAGAAGGAACAACTGCGAAAGGAAAAGCAACAGGAAAAGAACGCAAAGCGGGCGGAGCGCCGTACCCTGGGCGGAGTCTCTCCGCTGGACGAGGAAATTCCGCTGCTGGATGGGCCTGTGATATTCGAGGTGGACGAAGCGGACCTTCCCTGGGATGGCACGCCGAGGGTTAGCGAAAGTGAATCAAATTAGCCCCAGTATGGATTTTGTTCTCACGGGATTCCGGCAGGACGCCAACATCCGGCATTTCGCGTTTCAACGCGTGGCTGGCGACCATAGCCGTACCGAGTTCACGGTGTCGGCGGATATGTCGCTGTTGGTGAAGCATAAGATCCCCCTGCAGGAACTTCCGTTGTTGTGCCGCGCCCTGCTCGAAGACCATCAGCAAACTGGTCCGGCGAAAGCGGTTATTTTCACCGAGACGGATATGCTGGTTTACGTGAACCGCCGCAGCGCCGCGAAGGACGAGGCTGACCGCAAGCGCGCCCAGCACCGGTCGCCGTTCGTCAAGCGCGCGAAAACTCCATAAGCCGGCCCGGATTGAAACCCTGACGAAGCTGCGCATTGCCGAAGGAGAATCCAAATCCGTCGACGCACCGCTGGTAACAAAATCGGAACTTGCCGGGCTGCTAAGCAGGCTCGGAATGGAATAGCTACTTCTTCGTTAGCGCTGCTACGCCCGGCAGCTCGACACCGCCCAAAAACTCAAGTGATGCCCCGCCGCCGGTCGAGATGTGCGAGATTTTGTCGGCCACGCCGGCTGATTTAACAGCCTTCTCGGAGTCGCCGCCACCCACCACGCTCACCGCTCCCGAACCGGCCACGGCCTTGGCCAACGCGACTGTTCCCTTGTCGAATGGGGGCATCTCGAACACGCCCATGGGCCCGTTCCAGATGATGGTCTTGGCGCCTGCGATCACTTGTGAATACTCGGCGATGGTTTTGGGACCGATATCTAGCGCCATCTTGCCGTCTGGGATACGATCGACGGTCTGGTTGTCTGCACCGGCTTTGAACTCCGCGGCCACCACGTGATCCAAGGGCAGCATCAGCTTCGTGCCGCTCGCGGCCATGAGTTCCTTCGCAAGCTCGATCTTGTCTTCCTCCACCAGCGACGTGCCGGTGCTCTCGCCGCGTGCGCGCAGGAAGGTGTAGGCCATCGCTCCGCCGATCATCAGGCGGTCGACCACTTTCATCAGGTTCTGAATCACTTCGATCTTGTCGGAGACTTTCGCGCCACCCAGAATCGCAACGCAAGGGCGCTCGGGATTCTGCGTGACCTTAGTGAGATATTCGAGTTCCTTGTCCATCAACAGTCCTGCCGCAGCCTGTTTGACGTATGCGATCATGCCGACTGTAGAGGCGTGGGCGCGGTGCGCGGAACCAAAGGCATCGTTGACGTAAACGTCGCAGAGCGCCGCAAGCTTCTGCGAGAACGCAGGATCGTTCTTCTCTTCCTCAGCGTGATAGCGGAGGTTTTCCAACAGCAGGACTTCGCCGGGCTTAGGCAACATCGCTTCCACCTGCGGCCCAACGCAATCCGGGGCCATCGCCACCGGCTTGCCCAGCAAGGTTGCCAGCCGCTCGGCGCAAGGAGCCAGGCTCATCTCCGGATTCGGCTTGCCTTTCGGTCGGCCAAGATGACTTGCCAGGATCACCGCAGCACCGTCATCGAGCGCGTACTGAATGCTAGGGAGCGACGCCTTAATGCGCTTGTCGCTGGTAATTTCTTTGCCGCCAGGGGCGAGGGGAACGTTGAAATCGACCCGCATGAAAACGCGCTTGTTCTTAAGGTCGAGATCGCGGATGGAAAGAGTGCTCACTTTTCCAATATAGCGTTAGATCCCGAACAGAGGCCAGTACTTCTCAGGCAATTTTGTGGGGCGGACATCCCGGCCGCAGAACACGTGTTTGGTGAAGCCATGGGCCAGGCGCGTGCCGCTGGTCTCGTCGAACAGTTCATAGTCGAAGCGAATCATGCGCGGAGTGGCCTCGGCGAGTGTAGTACGGACGCGGACCTCGTCGTCATAGCGCGCGGGCCGCGAATAACGGCAGTTGGCTTCCGAGACCACCAACAGGATGCCGTCTGCCTCTTCCATATCGCGATAGCGGATGCCCTGGGCACGGCAGAACTCGACGCGGCCCACTTCCATCCAGATCAGGTAGTTCGCGTAGTACACCACACCCATTTGGTCGGTTTCGGCGTAGCGGACGCGGAAGCTGGTATCGACAGGCTCCATGCTTGCCGATTATAACGTTCGAAGAAACCGGACTGGCCTCAAATCAGTCTGTTACTATGTGCACAGTGCGTATTCGAGTCTT
>CAZDGT010000175.1:0-3090 GCA_964504905.1 uncultured Bordetella sp.
GAAAATGATTACACGAATGGGCTCGAATTTTTGAACTTTGGAACCGCCGGCCCTCTCTTCAAAAAAATTCCGTACTTGTTCGAAATACTCGAGAGCGCGCCGCGTATCTCCTTCGCCTGCGCTGCTCAGTATCTCGAAATCGCTCGATGACATGCGAATCCAGCGGGGATCTGCTCCCAAAGCAAACCCAAGCGGCAGCAACAAAAGGGCTAGCCTCCGACCAACGCTCATGGGATCTATCGTATATCACAAATTAGCCGGCAAATACCTAGGTTTTCGTGAAAATTAGATCTAATGTACTCCTGGCCTAGGTTGTACCGGGGCCCCCCCCGGGAATACCTAAAGTACTGGCTCTGACTTGCCGATTGCCGGTTCAAGGGCAGTATTAAAAACAATGTCAGACCCGAAAGCGCCAGATCCAAGCCGTAGCTCCTTTCGTCCCCCTTCGGAACCCGACGCCGCGCCACTGTCGATTTCGGTGGACGGCGAAAACCTGATGGCCCTGCTGAGGGAATCCAACAAATCCGCACCTGTCCGGCCCACCACGTCCGCCCCGTCGTACGTCATCCGGCCCGTGAACGTCCAAACTTCCGTCGAAACCGGCACGCCACCCGCGCCGGCGCTGCCACCGGCCCCACGTCAAGAAACGCCCGCGCCGCCGTCCCGGGAAGGCATCCCGGCGGGTCCGGCAGTGCAAGGCCGCGTGTTCACTACGAATACCAGCGGCAGTCTTTCGGCATTGCTGAAGAGCGCACAAACGAACCATGCGCCAACACCTGTAGATCTAGGCGAGGCGGCTCCGCTACCAGGCCTGTCCGGCCAAGTTTCCCGCCCTGCGCCGGGAGACAATCCTCTGTCCCTCGCGCCCGAAACGGCCACGCCATCACCAATTGCTCCGGACAGCAACACAGGTGCGAGTTCGCTAATGCGCGTGCCTAGTTTCGGAGCATACGCGGAGGAAACAGAAGAACAGCCCCGGCCGCGCTCTAAGGCCGTACCAGTGGGAATCGCCATTTCCGCAGTCCTGCTGGCCGCATTGGTGGCAACCGTAATCACTTCCCGCAGGACACATACGGACGCCTCTCAGGTTTCGGCGGCGAGCAACGATCCACGAACAGAAGCCGTAGGTTCAGCCTCGCTTGGACTCCGCGTAGAATCGCGGGAGAAATCGCTAATTGGGATCCGCTGGAATTCCAAGAGTACCGCGATTCAAAACGCCGCAAACGGTCGTCTGCTCATTTTAGAGCGTGACCAACAGCCGCGCACCGTTGAGTTGTTGCCAGGACAGCTTGAAACGGGCCATTTATATTATGAAAGCCCAGCCGATCGAGTGGAATTCCGTCTGGAAGTGATCGATCCGTCTGGGAAGGTAACGCGGGATTCGTTCCTGGCGCTATCTCCCGGTGGCGCGGCAACCACTGCGGCGGCAAAGAACGGGCCCTCTGGTGCGGGGTTTGCGCCATTACCACCCGCTAACAGTCCCATGAGCCAGACCGCGGGGCCCACCCCTGTTCAGATTCAAGAGCAGAACGGCCACCCAGTACCTCAATTGGGAAAGCAGGCGATGCCCGCATCGACTGGGCCTCTGCCTGCAGGCACACCGGCTGTCAATATTTCTCCGCCTGGAACCAGCGCACCGCTGCCGGGCATGCGTCCGGCGCCACGAGCCTTTCAAGCTCCGCAAAGACCCTTGAGCACTCCGCCCCGCGCGATATACCTTGAGCCTCCCAGCGAGACTGTTTCCAGCCCCTCCCTTCCGATTACGGTGGGAAACCTGGAGCCCCTGGCGCGGGTCGCTCCGCCGCCACCGTCTACTACGAGTGTCACACCTCAAAAAGCGGCCCCTAAGGGGCCGCTTCGCGTTTCTAGCGTGGCTCAGGCCGCTAATTTGGTTAAACGCGTGATGCCGCAATATCCTCCGGCCGCAAAGATCGCGCGCGTTCAGGGTACCGTCCGATTTAATGCCGTTATTCTAAAAGACGGAACGGTTGGAAGCCTTCAGCCCGTGAATGGTCCGCCGATTTTGGTCCAAGCAGCAAGCGATGCTGTGAAACGCTGGGTTTACCGGCCGACTTATCTTCAGAATGAACCCACAGAAGTAGTCACCCAGATCGACATCAACTTTAAGCTCGGCGAATAGGACTTCTCACTTCTTCTTCGTCTCTTCGTTCGTCGGCTTCGCCGCTCCAACAGGATTCACCGTAGCGATCCAGTAGTCGGTCCCCTGAACCACAATCTTCGAATCGATAACCTCGCCTACTTTAATCTTGGCGAATTCAGCCTTATCCTTCACCGGATACTCCATAGTCATTGCTTCCATGAAGCCGTCGATTTTGTCGTGTTTGACGGTGGCAACTTGCGTCTGTGGATCCATGCCAATGACTTCGCCGTGCATCTGATATTCTTTTGCTTCAGCGACGGGAGGCGCTGGATTGCGCATGCAGCCGACCAGCATCAATAGAAAAATCGTGGAAAGCGTGCGCTTCATGGAAGCTCCGTGGACTAGTTTAGCGCGCGTGTTTCTTAGGCTCCGATATAGCGGGCATAAACGCTTCGTGCAACGCCCGGATCGACGGTGCCTTTGATAATAGCCCGTCCGTCGGGAAACACGGTCAGATCGAAGGAATCTACTTGCGTGCGCAGCGCAAATTCATTTACCTTCACCGGCGCGAACGTTTTGAGCCGCGCGGCTAGCTCATTCAAATTGAGCGGGCGTTTGCGTTCATGAATCTGCACCGCATTGCGGCCGCACAGGCTGATCGGCGCGCGATGCTGTCCCGCCAGATAGGGAAACTCGCGGCGCGCACAGCAAGGACACTCCGGATCGCGCACCGCGCGCGCACTCTGCCGGATGGCTCCGCTCCAAACGTCAACTGTGGTTAACCGATCACTGGGCTTATTACCCGTGAGAATCTTCAGCGCATCGACGGCCTGCAGGGCCGCGATAATACTCGTGATGGGCGCTAGTACACCATCGGTCTCGCAGGTCGGCTGCGAGCCTTGCGGAGGCTCTGGATAGACGCAGCGAAGGCATGCTGTTTCTCCGGGAAGAATCGCCATCGCCAGCCCATAGCTGCCAACCGCTGCACC
>CAZDGT010000176.1:0-10521 GCA_964504905.1 uncultured Bordetella sp.
CATCCCGTAGAACGAGCGATAGACAAAGACGATCGCGACCGCGAAAAACGCCGCCGACAGGCCGACGCTCAGCGTGCGATGCCCGTGCAGTGCCATCTCGTGCGCCAGTTCCACAGCCAGCAGGCCGAAGAGCGTCGCGAACTTGATGATCGGGTTCAGCGCGACCGATGACGTGTCTTTGAACGGATCGCCGACCGTGTCGCCCACGACCGTTGCATCGTGCAGCGGCGTGCCTTTCGCCTTCAACTCGACTTCGACAATCTTTTTGGCGTTGTCCCAAGCACCGCCCGCGTTCGCCATGAAAATCGCCTGATACAAACCAAACAGCGCGATGGAAATCAGGTAGCCGATAAAGAAGTACGGCTCGAAGAATGCAAACGAGAGCGTGGAGAAGAACACTACCAGAAAGATGTTGAACATGCCTTTTTGCGCGTACTGCGTGCAAATTTCCACTACCTTCTTCGAATCCGCCACGGAAGCCTTGGTGGTGCTCTCCAAATTGATGTTGGCTTTGATGAACTCCACGGCGCGATATGCGCCCGTGGTCACCGCCTGTATGGATGCTCCCGTGAACCAATAGATCACCGACCCGCCCGTGATCAGCCCCAGCAGGAACGGTGGATACAAAATCGACAGGTTCTTCAACAACTCCGGATTCAACCCTTTCGTCAGCGTCATGATGATGGAGAAAATCATCGTGGTCGCCCCCACCACGGCCGTTCCGATCAGCACTGGTTTGGCCGTCGCTTTGAAAGTGTTGCCCGCGCCGTCGTTCTCCTCCAGGTGATGCTTGGCCTTTTCGAAATCGACATCGAAGCCGTAGCTCTTTTTTAGGTCGGCCTTGATCCCCGGCAGGCTCTCAATGACACTCAGCTCGTACACGGATTGGGCATTGTCCGTCACCGGACCATAGGAATCCACCGCAATTGTCACCGGGCCCATACCCAGGAAGCCGAACGCCACCAGGCCGAAGGCAAAGACTGCCGGGGCCAGCATCAGCGTGCTCATGCCCTGCGTGCTCACGCCGTAAGCGATGGCCATCAGGCCCATGATAGTGAGCCCCAGCCAGTAAGCGCTGAAGTTGCCCGCCACCAGACCGGAAAGAATATTCAACGACGCCCCGCCTTCGCGCGAGGACGTAACAACTTCCTTCACGTGGCTGGATTCCACTGACGTAAACACCTTCACTAGTTCCGGAATGATCGCTCCCGCCAGCGTTCCACAAGTGATGATGCTGGAAAGTTTCCACCACATGGACGGGTCGCCGCCCAGCTCCGGAATCATCAGGTAGGAAATTCCGTAGGTGGCCAAGATCGAAATGATCGAAGTCAGCCATACAAGCGAAGTCAGCGGAGCCTCATAGTTCATCTTGTCCACATTTTGATAGCGGGCTTTCGCCATGGCTTCATTGACGAAGTAGGAAAGCGCGCTGGCGATGATCATCATGACGCGCATGACGAAGATCCACACGAGCAATTCCACCTTGGTGATGTCGTTATTGACCGCCAGCAAAATGAACGTGATCAGCGCTACGCCAGTCACTCCGTAAGTCTCAAATCCGTCGGCCGATGGCCCCACCGAATCGCCCGCGTTGTCGCCGGTGCAATCAGCGATCACGCCAGGGTTGCGCGCGTCGTCCTCTTTTATCTTGAATACGATCTTCATCAGATCGGCGCCGATATCGGCGATCTTAGTGAAGATACCGCCCGCGACGCGCAGCACCGCCGCGCCAAGGGACTCACCGATCGCAAATCCGATGAAACATGGCCCCGCGTAATCGCCCGGAATGAACAGCAGGATGCACAACATGATGAACAGCTCCACGCTGATCAGCATCATGCCGATGCTCATGCCCGCCTGCAGCGGAATCGCATAGCAGGGGAAGGGCTTGCCGCGCAGGCTGGCGAATGCCGTGCGCGAATTGGCGAATGTGTTGACGCGAATGCCGAACCACGCCACGCCATAGCTGCCCGCGATTCCCACCAGGCTGAACGCAAGAATGATGGCGACTTTGAATGCCTCCATGGATTGCAGAACGCCGAAGTAGAACGCGATGATCACGCCTATAAAAATTTCCAGGATCATCAGAAACTTGCCCTGCGTGATCAGGTAGGTTTTGCAAGTCTCATAGATCAACTCGGAGATTTCGAGCATCGAAGCGTGTACCGGCAACTTCCGCAGATGCGTGTACATCGCCATGCCGAATACCAATCCCAAAGCAGCAATAGCCAGACCGATCATCAACAGCGTCGGGCCGCTCACGCCGTTTAGAAAGACAGCTTGGCTCAAATCGGGGAGCCTTAATTCCGCTTCGCCGCCCTGCGCGAATAGCGGAGTGGAGCCAGCCGCGGCCAGCACAACCAGGATCAATAGAAAAGCTGCACGCCTGCCGACGGCAGACAACTGGGTCAGTCGCATTCGGGAAAAATCCTCCAACGTGAGCATCAAAAAAGTGGAGCCGACCCCGCGGTGGCTCCCTGGTACTGGAGTCAAGATAGCGCATATCTCAGCTATTTGCAATGCTTTGCGGACCAGTACGGGTTAGACTAAGCTCTTTCCCAGCTGGCGTTCCAGAACGCGCAGGGGCGATAGCTCGGGATTGCGCATGGCACTGACCGGAAGGTAAAAAGTCTGCTCGAAGGCATGCTGGCCGGACATCGCGGCGTGGGAAACTGCATCCGTGAAACAGGCCCACGTGGCTCCCGGCGGAAACGCGATCTCTGTTTGCGAGACCTCAGTTTGATAGCGCGAGTCTTCCTTCATCGCGTCGTGGAGGCCCAGCATGTAATGGTCGTAGAGTGTTCGCCGTCCTTTGGTGATCTTCAGCATGGGCAGCACCGCCAACGATCCAGGAAAGGGCGGCTTTACCCTCGGCAATAGCGCGGCGGCCGCTCGCTCAAATGGCTCACCGGCCCGCCAAATTCGTTCGGCCGACGGATTGACATTCGCGAAAAAACGCAGGATGCGCCGGCCTTGGTTGGGCCGCGAAGGAAACGCGTCGATGTGCAGGCGAGTGTCGTCCTTGCGCCAGGAGCTGACGCGGCCCGCGATTTCGGCGGGACGGAAACTCGTAAGCCCAGGATCCGTTTGCTCTGTGTAATCGGGACACAGTCTCCGCATGAGTGCGACGGATTGCTCCGAGAAGCGGCGGATCATCGCCGTTAATTCGTCGCGCTCGGAGTCTTCGCATGCGGTGCCGCCGAGCGCTCCCGTACGCCAGTTATAGCTGATGTTCTTGGACTCGCCACTGAGGTAGGTCGGTGAGAGAAAGCGCTGCTCGGATGCGGTCAACTCAAAATGAAGACCGGGCGTGTAGAGAATGCCACCAGTTTCTAGTGTGGTCACGGCGCGATCTGTCACGTCCGTTGAAAACGGACCGTTCCAATCGCTGATATCAAGTTGTTCCATTAGAGAACTTCCAGCACCAGACACTTAAGATACATGGTCTCGGGAACGGTCAGCAAAATGGGATGGTCGGACGCCTGCGTGCGCCGTTCCAGGACACGCAAGGTCTTGCCGGCATCTAGCGCTGCCTGCGCAATAACCTCGAAAAACGCTCCCTCACTCATGTGATGCGAACAGGAACACGTCACCAGCACGCCGCCCGTTTCCAACAAGCGCAGGGCGCGGAAGTTGATATCTTTGTAGCCGCGTGCGGCGTCCTCCACCGCACGGCGCGATTTCGCGAACGCCGGAGGATCCAGCACAATCATGGAATATTTGCGCTCAATGCCCGACAAGAACTCGAAAACATCGGCCTGGCGGAACTGAATATTGCCGATGCCATTGGCCTGCGCGTTGGCTTTCGCCGTTGCTAGCGCTCCAGCCGAAGAATCCACGGCTTCGACGGATTCGGCCTTCGCCGCAGCGTGCAGCGCGAAACCTCCACTGGACGTAAAACAATCAAGCACGCGCCCGCGCGCCCAATTTCCGGCTGCCACGTAGTTCTCGCGCTGATCCAGATAGACACCGGTCTTCTGGCCATGCAGCAGATCCGCCTCCAGCTTTAATCCGTTCATCTGGATGTGGACTCGCTCCGGGATCTCACCCGCCAGCGTGACGACTTCGAGCGGCAGCCCCTCCAACTTCCGGACGTTGGCGTCGTTACGCGCCAGGATACCGGCTGGCTGGAGCAATTCCTGCAAACAGTCGACGATCACATCGCGGGCGCGGTCCATACCTTGGTTCAGCGTTTGCAGAGTTAGGTAAGGCCCGTAGCGGTCTACGATGAGGCCCGGCAGCAGGTCGCCTTCCGAAAAAACCAGACGGTAGGCATCCGAATTGTGAACCACGTGCTCACGGTGGGCCAAGGCTGCTGCTAGGCGCTTCTGGAAGAAGCTGCGGTCTACGGTTTCCGGCTTGTCGGAGAGTAATCGCAGCGTGATCTGCGATGTCGAACTGTAATGCGCCGTTCCGAGAAACTTGCTCTTGGTATCAACCACGCGCACGGCGTCGCCCGGGGCGGCATCGCCGCGATCTACTACATCGCTCGAAAAAATCCAGGGATGGCCGCTGGCGGCGCGGTCGGCTGCCTTGCGGGTCACGCGTACGGTAGTCAAGTACTCAGTTTAGACGGAAGCTTACACTGGAACGGCAGCATACCGCATCTGCTCCAGGCGATCGATGCGCTCTTCGGTCGAAGGGTGTGTTGAGAACAGGCGAAACAACCCGCCGCGGAACGGATTCAGGATGAACATGTGCGCGGTCGCCGGGGATGCGTCGTACATCGGCACGCGCTGCACACCCATTTCGAGTTTGCGCAAGGCGCCGATCAAACCGTCGGGGGTTCCCGTGTATTTGGCGGCAGCGGCGTCCGCGTCAAATTCGCGTGTCCGCGAGATCGCCATCTGAATCAACATGGCGGCGATAGGAGCCAGAATCATCATCAGCAAGCCGCCCAAGGCGCTGCCGCGGTCTTCGCGATCGTCACGCGATCCGCCGAAAAAGAACGCCATGCGCGATAGGAATGTAATAGCGGAGGCAATGGTCGCTGCCACCGAGCTGATCAGGATGTCTCGATGCAAAACATGACCCAACTCGTGGGCTAAGACGCCTTCCAGCTCGCGGTCGCTCATCAAACGCAAAATGCCTTCGGTCACGGCGACTGATGCATGTTGCGGATCGCGCCCCGTAGCGAAAGCGTTCGGAGAATCTTCCGGGATCACCCACAGCTTGGGCATGGGCAGGCCCATCTTCTGCGTGAGCCTCTGCATGATCGGAGCCAGACGCCGGTAGATTTCCGGCGCTTCTTCCGGCGTTACTGCCTGTGCGGAGTACGACATCAGGGCGATCTTGTCGGAGAAGAAATAGCTGAAGAAGTTCATGCCGATGGCGAGGATCAGGCCGTATTGCAGACCCCGAGTTCCACCCAGCGCTTCGCCTCCAAAAAGAAGAATGCCGCTCAGCAATCCCAGCAACAATACCGTCTTCAGGGAGTTCATAATTTGGCTCTATACCTCTGCGCCACACAGGCGTCAGTCCGTTGTGCGGCGCTCTATACATGAGACGAGGCGGGCGCGAATAAGGTTCGCAAAACCCGCCTCTAAACACTTCCACCGCTGGCCCGCCGCCGCTTAGCTGACGACGTTCACTTTGATCTGCCTCGGCTTGGCCACTTCCTTTTTGGGAAGCGTCACCGTTAGCACACCGTTTTTGTAGTCGGCCTTGACGGCCTCCGGGTTCACGGTTTCCGGGAGAGTAAACGCCCGCTCGAAAGTCCCGTAGGCCCGCTCTACACGGTGCCAGCCGCCTTCCGACTTCTTGGCTTCGAACTTCCGCTCTCCGCGGATCGTCAGGGTACCGTTTTCCATGCGGACGTCTATGTCCTTCATTTCCATATCCGGAACGTCGGCTTTGACCACCAGTTCATGATCCGTCTCCTGGATGTCGACTGGCGGAACCCAGGGACGGCCATTGGGCTCTGCAAACAAACGGTTTACAGAATCCTGGAACAGGCGCATCCCCGCTGGAAAGCTCTCAAAATCGGTGAAAGGTGAATACTTGATCACAGACATAATGGTTATCCTCCTAATAAATCACTCTTCAATAAGAGCATATAATATGCGTGTGTTATTGTCAAGTACTTAGTTGTTGAAAAGCAGCTTGGTCTTGGTTCCTCCCAGTTGGATCTCATTGAGCCTATATTTGCCGTCGACAAGGCTATAGCGAACCGCCGTGGTGCCAAACTTTTGGGCACCCTCCATTACCTGGACGGGGGCTTCCACGCTTTGCGCCTTGCTGTGAATCATGGCCTTGTCCCCGGCGATTTCTAAGCTGTAGTCCCCTGCCTTCAATTCCATTCCGCTCACCTGCACCGGATTGCTGAACTTCACCTGGTAGTTCTTGGCCGCGCTGGCCCATGCCACTCCCACCAACCCGAGACACACTACGAGCTTTGCGATTTTCATGATGATTTCTACCTTCTCTTTCCTCGACTTTATTGATGTGGGCTTTGTCGCCCGCGTTATTGATCTATACGGAACAAGCGAGGTTTTGTTCCGAAGTTTTACTTGGCAAAAAACGGCCAGTGCCCGATTGGGTGGTAGTGCAATTTCAGCAGCGCCCAATAGGAGAGTCCCGCTAGCACAAGAATTACCAGCAGCAGAGCCAGGATCGCTTTGCCCCACGGGAACTTCTTGCCTTCGCGTTTCAACACTAGTAAGTAACTCGCGAAGACGCCCACGAAAAACAGCAGGCACATAGGCATCGCGAACAGCATCAGGTTGAAGAAGTCCGGCGTCGGTGTGATGACGGCGGCCAGAATGACGATTGCCAGAATCGCGTAGCGTGAGTGCTGCATCAGGAAGCGCGGCGACGCGATGTGCAGCAGCGTCAAAAAGAAGATGGCGATGGGCAACTCGAAAACCAGCGCTACTCCCAGGATCACGTTGACGAACAAGTCGAAGTAATGCGTGATGGTAATGATCTGCCCGACGCCGTGCCCAATGCCGATGCCGAGCAGGAACGCCAAGCCATAACGGAATGCTACGAAATATGCGAATGCCCCGCCCAGAATGAACAATCCGGCCGTGCTGAGCACGAATGGAGCAGCCAGCCTTTTTTCCTTCTGATAAAGGCCGGGCGCAATAAACGCCCATACTTGATACAGCACCCAGGGCGATGCCAGAAACAGCGCAAACACCAGCGGCACTTTCACCCAGATGATGGAAAACTGTTCCATCGGCTCGTTGGTGTATAAGATCGGGGGGTTCACGCCGATTTTCGTCAAGGCATCCACCGACGGCGCACGCACAAAATCCCACAGTTGATAGCAGAAAACCACGCACGCCAGAAACGCCACGCCAAAGCCCATCAGCGCTCGAATGATGCGCGAGCGCAATTCCTCTAAATGTTCGAGGAACGACATGCGAAGCATGCCTTGATCGTCATCGTCTTCCTCTGGTGGCGGCGGAGGCGGTGGAACGTATCCGCCGCCCGTACCCGCAGGCACGAGTGAGCGTTGTTCCGAAGGCAGACCTCCGCCGTGGGGCGTATCCATAAGTTAGAGCTGTCGCACCTAGATCAAATTTGCGCGCAATTCTATACGATGCTGGGAAGCTC
This sequence comes from uncultured Bordetella sp., assembly GCA_964504905.1. Lineage (GTDB taxonomy): Bacteria > Acidobacteriota > Terriglobia > Bryobacterales > Bryobacteraceae > Palsa-187. The sequence continues at coordinate 7,561 of CAZDGT010000176.1, forward strand.
AGCTTCCACCGGCTTGGCCGCATGCTCTCCACCCGTCTGAACGAATTCCGGTAAGGGATTCGATTCATCGGGAGCGGTGACTTCAGCGACTGCTGATTCGGAAGCGCCGCGCGGGACGGTACCTTCCACTCCTATTGTTGCTTCAGAAGAGTGGTTCTCCAAGCCGATGGTGGCCTCGGAGGGATGATCCCCCATCCCGTCGTCATATCTCGGGGTGGGTGCGGTTAGCTCAGCATGTGATTCGGCGCCCGGAACTGCGGAAGCGCTTACAAGGGTGGGGTCGGAACTATGCTCACTGGCTCGCTGATCGTAGCTGGCGACATTGCCGGTCAAGTCGATATCGGGATAACTGCTGAGATCGACGGCGGCCTGCCGGGTAGCTTCTTTCAGCGATTCAGTTTCCTTTTCAATGGATTGCATTTCGCGCTCGAAGGTAGCCTTCAAATCGCTCTGCGCGCGACGGAACTCGGTTATTGCCTTAGCCAGGTTTTTCCCCAGCTCGGGCAGCTTCTTTGGTCCAAACAGAACGAGGGCAACCAGGAAAATGACGACCATTTCCTGCATGCCAATTGGTCCCATACCTGCCCTCCTTCGTTTTCAATGATACCAAAGGGCTGCCGGAATGATGGCGAAGCGCTTAGTCCAACAAATGGCCGAGCTTTTCGCGCTTGGTGCGCAGGTAGTTTTCGGTGGAACCGATGGGATCGACGATGCTCGGGATACGCTCGACCACGCGCACGCCCACCCGTTCCAACGCCTTGATTTTGTCCGGGTTGTTGGACATAAGGCGCACGGCTTTCACATCCAGGAAGTTCAGGATGGCGGCCGGCATCTGGTAGCCCCGCAGATCCGCTTCAAAACCCAGTTGCTGGTTGGCCTCGACGGTATCGGCGCCGTGATCCTGTAATTCGTAGGCGCGCAGCTTGTTCAAGAGTCCAATACCACGGCCCTCTTGCTGTTCATAGATCAACAAACCGCGGCCTTCTTTAGCGATACTCTCGATCGCCAATTCCAGTTGCGCGCGGCAATCGCAGCGAAGACTGTGGAAAACGTCGCCCGTCAGGCATTGCGAGTGAATGCGCACCATTACCGGTTCGGGCGTGAGAATATCGCCCATTTGCAGCACAACGGCGTCTTCCGATTCCTCGCCCTCCACGCCCTGGAACCCCAGGATGCGGAAGTGCCCGAAGCGGGTGGGAAAATCGGCCTCGGCGATCTTTTGGAGCTTGAGTGTAGCTGGCACGGTATATGGGGTCTGCCCTAGGGCGGACCGGGATGGCTCACTCCATTATAATGACGCCAAGAGCCCAAGACCGCGCATGCTCCAACAGCACCTAGTGATCTTGATGGTCAAGCTGGCCGTGGCCGCCTCTCTGGCGAGCGTGCTGACGCGCAGCACACGCTTCACGCAAATGCTGATGCGCGAAGAGCGCACATTGATGCAGCGCGTGCAAATGGCCCTGGTCAGCGCGGCGATTTTCGCTTCCGGAGTGGCCGCGCGCGTGGTCACAGGGAGCTCTTACCAAGCCGTTGATCTCGGACTCGAAGGCAGCCTGGTGATGGGCATGCTCGGCGGCTATGTCACTGGATTGCTGGCCGGAGTCCTGATCTCCATCCCCGCGATGTTCAACGGCGAGCTGATGTCGATGACGCTCTTCGCGGCCGCGGGCGTCCTCGGTGCACTTCTGCGGGACGTGGCGCCAGACAAAGAAGCCATCTGGAAGCTGACCTTCCCGGATCAGGCGCTTTTCCGCCTGCTGCGTAAGCGTGACTTGCGCCCCGCCGCGTTCAGCCTTGTGTGCGTACTGATGATCCTGCTGGCTGAATTTCTGCGCGCGACGATGGCGAAGCTCTTCCCTGCCAAGGGCGTCTTTGCTCTGCAAGATAAATGGGGGGGTGAAGGAGCGTGGCTGGTAGTGGCCGTCTATGCGACGACGCTTCTCTCCGTGATGCTACCCATCAAGATCTGGAACAGCAAGCGCTACGAGAGCAAGTTGGAATTGCAGCAACTCAGCCTGAACGAAGCGCGTCTGGCCGCGCTCAGCCGCCAGATCAATCCGCACTTTCTGTTCAACACCCTGAACTCGGTCGCTTCCCTCATTCGCCAGGACCCCGAACAAGCGCGCCAAGTAGTCTACAAGCTTTCGAAGATCCTGCGCCGCTTGCTGCGCCAGCAGGAAAATCTGACGCCGTTGCGGGAAGAGCTCTCTTTCATCGATGCCTACCTGGCAATAGAGATGGTGCGCTTCGGCGACAAGTTGCGCTTCGTGAGGGAGATCGATGCAGCGACGCTCGACCTGCTGGTACCTAGCATGCTATTGCAGCCTCTGGTGGAAAATAGCATCCGTCACGGGCTATCGAGCAAGATTGACGGCGGCACCATTCGCGTCCGCAGCCGCCTGGAAGAAGGTCGACTGCAGATTCTGGTGGAGGACGACGGTGTCGGTATTCCCGAGGAAAAGCTTGCGCGGATGTTCGAGCTGGGCATCGGTGTCAGCAACGTTAACGAGCGCCTGAAAGTTTTGTACGGGGATGAGTATAAAATGTGGATCGATAGTAGGCTAGGTGAAGGTACCAGTACCGGGATTGAAATTCCGGAGCAGGCCGGCGTTACAGCGGAGGGCGCGCCCGAGAGGGAGGGTGCGTTAGTGGGAACAGAAGCGCTTTAAGGACGGGAAAGAGGCCATCTTGAACGAGCTGAATTTTTCCAGCATGAAGCACCGGGTTTTGAGCCACTATCAACCGTTGAGGAATCGGGCGTTGGGACACGCGGGCAGGGAATCGGGTCCTGAGATTCCCAATGCATACCGCTTGTTCTTCCAGGAATCGCTGCGGTCCATGGGGCCGACGGCGTCGATGTTTCCGAGTTCGCGCTATCTGGCGAACGCTCTCACTAAGCCCATCGACTTCCGCCGCGCCCGCACCGTGGTGGAACTAGGCCCGGGCACTGGCGCCGTCACC
>CAZDGT010000177.1:0-1953 GCA_964504905.1 uncultured Bordetella sp.
AGTTAGACGCGTCCTCCAACGGGAGGCGCGCCATGAGTGGCCCGTCAGGCGGCCACTCTGCGGTCATGCTGATATGATCTAAAGACACTCTGCATGATCCCTGAAACCATCATCGAAGGCCTCACTTTTGACGACGTTTTACTGGTGCCTTCGCGTAGTAGCGTTGTCCCCGCCGACACCGACACCCGCACCTGGTTTACCCGCAAGATCGGCCTGAACATCCCCGTGGTGAGCTCGGCCATGGATACGGTTACCGAGTCCCATCTGGCCATCGCACTGGCGCAACAGGGCGGCATTGGCATCGTTCACCGCAACATGTCCATCGAGAAGCAGGCGGAAGAAGTCGATCGAGTGAAACGCTCCGAAAGCGGCATGATTGTGGACCCTGTGACCATCGACCCGGAACACAAGATTTCCGATGCCCTTGAAGTGATGAAACGGTACCGGATATCGGGTGTGCCGGTCACCAAGAACGGAAAACTAGTGGGCATCCTTACCAACCGGGACCTGCGCTTCGAGACACGCTACGACTTGCCCGTGGCAAGCGTGATGACCAAGGAGAACCTGATCACTGTCGGCGTCGGCACGACGCTGGAGGAAGCCGAAGCCATCCTGCACACACATCGGGTTGAAAAGCTGCTGGTGGTGGATGAGCATTACAATCTGAAGGGCTTGATCACAGTCAAAGACATTCAGAAGAAGTTAAAGTATCCTAACGCAGCCAAAGATGCGCAGGGACGCTTGCGGGTGGGTGCGGCACTGGGTTCCTCGGGTGACTACCTGGAGCGTGCGCAGGAACTGGTCAGCAAGAAAGTGGACGTGCTGGCCATCGACTCCGCGCACGGCCATAGCCAGCGCGTGATGGACGCCATCGCGAATGTGAAGCGCGCCCTGCCGGACGTGCAGTTGATCGCGGGGAACGTGGCTACCTTTGAAGGCGCAAGGGAATTGATCGGGCTTGGCGTTGATGGAATCAAAGTCGGCATCGGGCCGGGGTCGATTTGTACTACGCGCGTGGTCAGCGGGGCCGGAGTCCCCCAAATCACCGCGATAGCCGAATGCGCCAAGGCGACCGCGGGCAGCGGCGTGCCGCTGATTGCCGATGGCGGCATCAAGTTTTCGGGCGACGTCACAAAGGCTATCGCGGCGGGTGCGGATTGCGTGATGATCGGCAGCCTGCTGGCTGGTACCGAAGAGAGCCCCGGGGAGACCATTCTTTACCAGGGACGCACTTTCAAGAGTTATCGCGGCATGGGCTCCATGGGCGCGATGGCGCAGGGCTCTGCGGACCGCTATTCTCAGGAAGCCACCGGCGGCGGCAAGTTAGTGCCCGAGGGAATCGAGGGCCGCGTGCCCTACAAGGGGATGCTGGCCGACCTCGTGTATCAGTTGGTGGGCGGCCTGCGTGCTGGTATGGGCTACTGCGGCTGCGCGACGATTCCCGAGCTCCACCAGCAGGCCAAATTCCTTCGCGTCAGCGCCGCCGGCCTGCGCGAGAGCCACGTCCACGACGTGATCATCACCAAGGAAGCTCCAAACTACCGGCTAGAATAGAGGAGCCCCACAGGGCCAATTCTTGTTCGGAGGATCCAACACACTGTCTTAGTTTCTGTTGGAGCTCAAGTCAGAATCCGCAAGCTTCCGAAGCTGCGCGCATACAGGTGCATACGCTGAACTCACTGTTCCGAGCTGTGGATGATAACGAAGGCCAGAATCTGGCATTTCTGCAAATGTAAGGGCCGCGACAGCGTGTTCTCTCGCGGCACTACCGTTCCCAAGATCCGATAGTATTAACGCAAATGCTGCTTCTCGCTTAAATGCGTGGATCCGAAAAATTCCACGCTTCTCACCCCGCAGGACTTCAAGTGCTGAATCATACCTCTCCCGGCAGCGCTGGGTGGCGACTAGAAATGGGTAATCTACGAACGCTTCCGTACCAGCGTGCGGAAATTC
>CAZDGT010000178.1:0-11661 GCA_964504905.1 uncultured Bordetella sp.
CTTTTCGCGATTGAGGGCGCGCTCATAGGAACGAAACGCCTCCTCAATATTTCCAAGGAGTAGGTGCGCCGAAGCCTGGATCACAAATGCAGACGCAAGGAAGAACTTATCTCCTGTGGCGAAGTACTCTTCTAGGAGGCCCAACGCGACCTGCGGGAATGTGCCGCTGAGGAAATACGCTTGGATTTTGAGGTATTGACCTTTCTTCCGAGCCCGAGCCAGTTTCTTATAGAAGTTCGCCTTGATCTCGGGATTCCAGTCAGTGTTGCGAAACCAATCCCCTCGTGCCATGATTCGTGCTGCCTCTATCCGCGCGGCAAGTTTATTCTTAGTTGTGACCCATTTTATCTGGGGCCATCATTACTACTTCAGGGCCTCAGTCACGACTGCCGTCACGTCGCCCTTTGCTAGCCTAACGCTTATTTCCGTCCCTACAGGTGCCTCTTCCGGCGACTTGAGGATCTTTCCGTCGCGTTCGACGATGGCGTAGCCGCGCTCTAGAATAGCTAGCGGACTGAGCTGCTTTAAATGCGCTTCACACGGTCCAAGCTTTTCCCGCGCATGGCTCAGCCGCAAACGCATAGATTGTACAAGCGCAGCTTCGCCCGCCTCCACACGTCGCCGCACAGCCGCGAACTGCAAACGAATATCGAGTTGCCCCAGCCGGGCCGCCACAGCTTCGAGCGAACGCTTCCGCGCGGCTAACGATCCACGCCACAATTCGCGCAAACGGTAGTCCAGCTCGTCTACTCTTTGGATCTGCCGGCCTATCGCACGATGCAACCGTGCGCGGTCGATTGCCACATTGTGCAGAGCCCGCGCCAGCAGCGCGATCTTCAGACGAACCGACTGCAAAAGCTTGTGATCCGCCGTAGTCAAGCGTTCGACCAGAGACTCGCGCGTCGCGATGACAATCTCCGCCGCTGCCGAAGGTGTAGGTGCGCGCATGTCGGCAACAAAATCGGCAATGGTGAAGTCGGTCTCGTGTCCTACCGCAGAGATCACCGGCGCAGAACAGGCTGCAATGGCGCGTGCTACTCGCTCCTCGTTGAAAGTCCACAAGTCTTCGAGTGAACCGCCGCCACGCGCTACGATCACCACCTCGGCCCATCCCGAAGCACTGAAATATTCGATGCCCTCGACCACCTGCGCCACTGCGCCATCGCCCTGTACCTGTGCCGGATACAGGCGGATGTGCCGCCCGGGGCAGCGCCGTTCGAGCACATGCAACATGTCCTGAATCACCGCCCCTGTGGGCGACGTCACAATTCCGATGCGCTCAGGCAGGGCGGGGAGGGCACGCTTCCGGCCGGCGGCGAATAAACCCTCGGCTTCCAGCTTCTTCTTGAGCTGTTCGAAGGCCAGCTGCAGCGCGCCGTGTCCTTGGGGCTCAATGGCCTCCACCACCAACTGCAAATCGCCGCGCGAGTCGTAAAGGTCCACGCGCGCCCGCGCCAGTACTGCCACTCCGTCCTGCGGCTTGAACTTCAGGTAGCGCGCCGCAGTCTTGAAGCAGACGCAGCGCATCTGCGCGCCTTCATCCTTCAGCGTGAAGTAATAGTGGCCGCTGGGGTAGAGCTTCACCCCGGAAATCTCGCCCGCCACCCAAATATCCCTGAAGTATTCGGTGAAAACGCCGTGCAAGGCATTGGCGAGTTCACTCACCGAAAAGTAGTGCGGCTCGGGCGTCCAATCGAGCGCGATTTGTTCCACGATCCAGTGTACGAAAGCCACTGAGAACTATGGCGGGCATTTGCCACATTTTTACAATGGAGTCGCATCACCGAATCCCGACGCTGGATGGCTGGCGGGCCGTTGCGATCGCCGCCGTAATACTATCGCATGGATTCCTGCTGCCCGGCGCTACAACACGGCCGGTGCGTGCGCTAGGCTACGTCGCGGGGCATTTAGGAGGAACGGGAGTCGCGCTTTTCTTCGCGATCAGCGGTTACCTGATCACCACTCTGCTGTTGGAGGAACGTGAACGCTGGGGTCGAATCTCACTGCGCGGGTTCTATATCCGCCGGGCATTTCGGATCCTGCCACCCGCGTACCTCTATCTGATTTTGCTCGCAGGCTCCCTGCAGCGTGGCGAGCTGTTTAGCGCGGCCTTCTTCTACAGCAACTATTGGCCTGAGCGTTCCTGGTACACGCAGCATTTCTGGTCGCTCTCGATGGAAGAGCATTTCTATCTTTTTTGGCCGGCGCTGCTGGGATGGCTTGGAGTGCGGCGAGGAGTCATCGCCGCCAGCTTTCTTGTGGGTGCAACCATCCTATGGCGACCTTGGAGCTTGGTGCATGTTCATCTGCCATATCCCGCCCTGCAGCGGACGGACATGCGCCTCGACGCCTTTTTGTTTGCCGGCACCTTGGCGATCCTGCTGCACGGCCCGTATCGTGTTCCCATATTGGAGGTTCTCACCGCGGCTTGGTTCCGTTTCCTCAGCGCCCTGATTCTGCTTTCCACGTGGATCTGGACAGTAGCCGGATCGGCACCCGCGACTGGAATTCTAGTTGAATCCCTGCTGCTACCGTGCCTGCTGGTATCTATGATCCACTGGCCCGGTTCTCTGGGATTTCGCTTACTTGAGCTCTTTCCCTTGTGCTGGATGGGCCGAATTTCGTATGGCCTTTACTTGTGGCAGCAGTTTTTCTTCGTTCACGGGTCAGTTGTAACGCCTGACGAAGCGGCGAAAACATTCTTCCCCCGCGTCGCTCTGACCTTCGCCGTCGCCACCGCCAGCTACTATTTGCTGGAACGCCCGCTCTTGACCTATGGGCGCTCTGTAGCACGCCGGTTTCTGCCGGAGGTAGAACCCTCAAGTATTATGGAACAATGAGTTCCACGCAGAAGACGCCGAAAGATATCCTCGATTACGCCAAGAAATTTGAAGCGAAACAGCTCGACCTGCGCTTCACCGATCTGCCTGGGCTGCAGCAACATATTTCTTATCCTCTGAGCCAGTTAGACGAGGGTTCCTTTGAGGAAGGCTTCGGCATCGACGGTTCCAGTATTCGCGGATGGGCAGCGATCAATGAAAGCGACATGCTGTTGGTCCCGGATGCCAACACCGCCTTCATCGACCCTTTCTACGAGACCAAAACCCTGGTGATGACGGCTGACGTCATCGATCCCATTACGCGACAGCACTATGATCGCGACCCCCGCTGGATCGCCAAGAAGGCGGAGATGTATTTGAAGAACTCGGGCTTGGCCGACACGGCATTTTTTGGCGCCGAAGCAGAGTTCTTCATTTTCGACAACATCCGTTTCGATCAGAATGCGCACTCCGGCTACTATTACATCGATGCCGAAGAAGGGCGATGGAACTCCAGCCGCACGGAGAACAACTTAGGTTACCGTCCGCGCTACAAGGAAGGCTATTTCCCGGTTCCGCCTACCGACCACTATCAGAACCTGCGCGCCGAGATGGTGGAAGTGATGATCCGCTGCGGACTCACCATCGAGTGCCACCATCACGAGGTTGCCACGGGTGGCCAGTGCGAAATCGATCAGAAGTTCGACACGCTGGTGAAATCCGCCGACAACATGATGCTGTATAAGTATGTGACTCGCAATGTCGCCTACCAATACGGCAAGAGCGTCACCTTTATGCCTAAGCCGCTATTCGGGGATAACGGAAGCGGTATGCACACGCACCAGAGCTTGTGGCGGGAAGGCAAGCCCCTGTTCGCCGGCGAAATGTATGCGGGGCTCAGTCAAATGGCCCTATGGTATATCGGCGGCCTGCTGAAGCACGCCCGCGCGTTGTCCGCGATCATCGCTCCGACCACAAATAGTTACAAGCGCTTGGTGCCGGGCTACGAAGCGCCGGTCAACCTGGCATATTCGCGGCGCAATCGGTCTGCGGCCGTTCGCATCCCGATGTATTCCGCCAACCCGAAGGCAAAGCGCGTCGAGTTCCGTCCACCGGACCCGTCAGCGAATCCGTACCTGGCGTTTGCGGCAATGATGATGGCGGGTCTCGATGGCGTGCTCAATAAAGTGGATCCAGGCGAACCGCTCGATAAGGACATCTACGATCTCTCGCCCGAGGAAATGAAATATGTGCCTTCCATGCCGGCGTCGCTTGAGGAAGCCCTGACATGCCTGGAAGACGATCACGCCTTCCTGCTCAAAGGCGACGTCTTCAGCGAAGAGATGCTTGAGACCTTTATCGCTTACAAGCGCAAAAACGAGGCCGATGCGGTGCGCTTGCGGCCGCATCCCTACGAGTTCGCCCTGTATTACGACATCTAAACGCCCGTGTCCCAAGGACAGATTGTTCAAATCAATATCTCCGAGGGCGGCGTGCCGAAACGCGCTGTGCCGGAGGCTCAGATCACATCGCTCGGCGTGGATGGCGACGGCCACGCGCATCCGGAAATTCACGGCGGTCCGAAGCGGGCGGTATTGCTGATCGCCGCCGAGGCAATTGAAGAACTCTCCGCGCTTGGCTTTCCGTTGGCTCCGGGCTCCTTGGGCGAAAATCTTACTACGCGCGGGATCGACCGGCGCGAATGGCGGGTGGGGCAACGCTGGCGGATCGGCGCCGAGGTCGTCATTGAACTCACCAAGCCGCGCGCACCGTGCCAGACCCTGAGTGCCTATGGTCCACACATTCAAGCCGCCGTCTACGATGCACTCGTGCGCGATGGCAATCCTGCGTCGCCCCGCTGGGGAATCAGCGGGTTTTACGCTTCTGTCGTCCGGCCTGGAATGATTCGGCCTGGTGACGAGATCGCTCTCGCTTCATAGATGGAGCGCCTTCGACAGCTCGTTTATCATGACCGTGCACGGGCCAGCCGCGAAATGGGCGAGCTTTCCCGTGAGTTGCCTCCCGCCACCGCCAGCCGTCTGGATCTCCTGCTGAGCGCGTCGGCGGCTCCCGAACAGGGCCTGCAATACTTCATGCGGCTGCACGAACGGCAGCCAAGCTGGTTTCAGCGGCTGACACGATCCACCACCGGCCTGCGATATCTGATCGCGGTTTTCACCTACAGTCAGTTTCTTTCCGAGGAGATTCTGCGTCATCCCGAATGGATTGATGAAATACTCGACTCGGGCAGCCTGCAACGTGTTCTTACGGCGGAGCAAATGCGCGAGATGCTGGAAGCAGCATTGCCCGCAGGCCTGCCAGCCCCTCTCGAATTTGCCCGCTTTCGCCGGCGGCAATTGTTGCGGATCCTCATTCGCGACGTGCTCGGTCTGGGCACGCTGCCCGAAATCACTGGGGAGCTCAGCGCGCTGGCGGATACCATTGTGGAAACAGCGTATGCCCGTATTCGCCAGCAACTGGTTGCGGAATGCGGAACACCGCAAACCCGCACGGGGCAGGAATCCCATTTCGCGGTTCTTGCGCTGGGCAAGATGGGCGGCAATGAGCTGAACTACAGTTCTGACATCGACCTGATGTTCTTGTACAATGCCAATGGCGAGACCAGCGGCGGAGCCCGGGGAAAGATACCGAACCGGGAATTCTTTGTGCGGGCAGCGAATCAGCTTACCGCACTGCTTTCCACATACACGACTGAAGGCATGTGTTATCGCGTGGACCTGCGCCTGCGGCCTGACGGGAGCCAGGGCGAGGTTTGTATTTCCCTCGAAGCCGCCCGCCAATACTACGCCAACCGGGCCCGCGACTGGGAATTGCAGATGATGATCAAGGCGCGCGTGGCCGCCGGCGACAATGTTACGGGCCACAGTCTGCTCGATTTCGTGGCTCCGCGGACATATTCGACGACTCTGGATTTCGCGGCGATCGAAGAGCTCTCAGCCACGCGCGAACGCTTGAACGAGAAACTCTCCGCGCGAAATAGCCGCCAGAAGAAACTCTTTAGTACGGACGCCGTCAACGTTAAGCTCGCCCGCGGCGGTATCCGCGACATCGAATTCCTGGTGCAGTGCTTACAGCGCCTTTACGGCGGCGCGGAGCCCTGGGTTCGCCACGGCGGCACCATGCTCGGGCTCGCCCGCTTGCAGGATAAAGGCTTCCTCTCTGGGGCAGAGTACGGAAGGCTGGCATCCGCCTATCAGTTTCTTCGCCAACTGGAACACCGGCTGCAGCTTATCGACGACCGCCAGACTCACACTCTGCCATCTGAACCGGAAGCCCTCGAATTATTGGGCAGACGGATGCCAGCTGGGCTCGGCTCAGCTCCGTGGCTGGTGGAACAGACGCAGATGCACTTCGATCAGGTTCGCGAAATCTACGACCGCGTGGTTTACGCGAGCAGCGCCTCTCCGAAGACAATCCTGTCGCCGGGCGGCCATCAGGGCGGGAATATCGTTCGATGGCTGGATCAACGTGCTCCCAACCTGGCCGCGAGAATCGCGAAAGCGGACTTGCGTCACGGCTTTAAGTCCTTTGAGCATTTCCTGGAGCGTATTTCAGCGGACTCGGTCAGACTCGACCGGCTCAATGCGGATGGCCAACTCGCGACAAATGCTCTGGATCTGTTCGAGCACAGCCCTCATTTCGCCGAGGAATTGATTCGCACGCCCGAGCTGCTGGACGAGGTCGCCCTCGTGTCGGATACGCGCGGCCTGAGCGAGCCGCCGGCTGCCATCGGGGATTTGCGCCTTTGGTACCGGCGCGAAATGGTGCGAATCCAGGCCGCCAGTATCTGTCAATCCGAGCCAATTTTCGACACGCTGTTGCAAACGTCAGACCTGGCGGACGCAGTGATCGCCAGAGTCTATGACATTGCTGTCGCCGAGGCGCGGGCCTCACAGACGCCGCCCCGCTCGCTTCGACAGCACGCCAACCCAATGTGGGTGGTTGCGCTCGGCCGCTTGGGTATGCGTGAGTTCGACCTCGCCTCCGACGCCGACTTGGTCTTCGTGCTAGCCGATTCCGATACCCAGGATCTGGAATTCTGGACTCACGTGGCCGGGCGCGTAGTCGATCTCAGCACGGCGTATACCGGAGGCGGCGTGATGTTCGCCGTGGACACGCGTTTGCGTCCAAACGGAGTTGATGGGCCGCTGGTGTTGACGGAATCGTCGTTCAAAGAGTACTTCGCACGCAGCGCGGAAGCGTGGGAAGGAATTGCGTATATGAAGTCCCGCGCGGTCGCTGGTGACGCGGTGCGAGCGGAGCGCTTTTTACACGAGCTTCAGGATCTTGACTGGCAGCGCTACGGACAGAGTGGACGCTCACGGACCGACCTTCGTCACATGCGCATGAAGCTCGAAAGCGAACAGGGCGCGGCGCATCCGCTGAAGGCCGGTCGCGGCGGCTACTATGACATCGATTTCATCCTCATGTATCTCCGCCTGAAAAGTGCCGGCGTGTACTACAAGGTGCTAAACACGCCCGAGCGCATTCAGGTTCTGGAAAATATGGGCCAGCTTGATCGAGCCAGTGCAACGTTCCTAAACAAGGCGGCTACGTTTTATCGTGCGTTGGATCACGCGATTCGCGTACTGACGGGACATGCCGAAGCGAAGTTGCCGTCCGAAGGGCAGGTAGAAGCGCTCGACGCGCTGTTGCGCCGCTGGACTCCTGTGCCGCTAAGTGCGCTGGACGAGATTCGCTCCGAGACGAGGAGTGCGTTTGAGAAGCTGTTCGGCTGATTTCACCGTTCCACGGAAAGCGCCTGTAGATAGCGTTCGGCCGAACGTCGAACCACCGCTTTCGCGTCCGCTCCTACAACGAACCCCGGCCATGCTCCGTACAGCTTCTCGAACTTGAAGGGCTCGATGGCAGCGACGATTCTTCTAACGCTCCTCGCGCTTAGCGGAAGGTAGTTTGGATAGCTGTACATGAAACTGACCCAGCGCGGGTCCATGCATACTTGCGGCAGATCGCCGGTGAAGAGCTCGCCTTGACCGCCTTCCCCTTCGGACGAATGTAAGACTTGATATCCCGCAAAATGTCCGCCCAAACGGATCAGAGTGAAGCCGTTATTGAGCGCGTGAGTTTCGCCCTGCCAGAATCGGACGCACGGATCCGGACGCTGGACCCATTGCTGGTCGTCTTCGTGCAAGTAGATCGCAACGCCGCCGAAAGTCTTGCTCCACTCGACCATCGACGAGTAATAGTGAGGATGAGAGATCGCAATGACGGAAATTCCGCCTAGCTCCTGCACGCGCGCGATGGCGTCAGCGTCGATAAGGCTTACGCAGTCCCAGAGAATGTTGCCCGCTGGGTTTTGAATGAGAAGCGCGCGTTGACCGATGGCGAACTTGGGCTCCGTGCCGATGCCCCAAACTCCCTCACCCTCCTGAAAAAATGTGTTGCGATGACTCTTGCGCAGGTCGTCGAGCATTGTCCAATGCTGACCCTGCAGGCCGATAAACTGACGTTCATCCTCGCATATGGGGCAGTGCTGGGGCGGTTGGTCAGCCGGCGGGTATTGCGTCCCGCAAGTCACACAAATAGGAGTCACAGGCGCGTTACTTCTTTTGCTGTGGACGAGGCTCCGAAGCGGGCGGCACGATGTCTTTCATGCGGAGATAGCTCACCATGCTTCCGTATATTTCGTTGTTGTGGCCGTAGTTCAGGATCAGCAGTGCCATGCGAAGGTTCCGCGTCTGCCGGCCGCTCTCCTGGGTGATATCGATCATCTCCGTGCCGGAAGCGTCCGTAAGGGCACCGTATACGCCATCGCAGTAAGCGAAGGCGTCGGTCAGGGCTTTGATGAACTCCGCCTTGGTCGTAAGCTTTGCAAGATCCTTCCCGGCGTTGGGATTCTTCTCGCCTTTGGATTGCGAACACCACAAGAAGTTGTAGTTGGCAAGATGCCCAACCTGTTGCCCGAACGTGCGGACTTCCGTCTGCTGGCCGGGGCGCATTCCGTAATTCTCCTCCGGCATTTTCTCGGCGGTTCTCAGAACGTTGTTGCGATTCCCCGTGAACGCGCCGCGGAGCCACGTAGATAGAGGATTGGCTGGGGGAGCGGGTTCTGTTTGCGCGGCGGCATCCGTTGCCAACGCTGCCGCTAGGATGACCATGACGAGTTTGCTCATATGCAACTCCACTTTATATCACAGACTTTATTTTTTGGCTTTTTTCTTCTTGCGTGTCCGCGCGTTCTTCTCGACTCGCAATTTCCACGCCGTGTGCAACGCTCCAGCCAGCACGTCTTCGTTTGCTCTAGCCAGCCGGATATGGGTCATCCCCATTCTTCCCCAGCCTCCCGCAATTGGCAGGAAGACATCCGGCAGTTCTTCCACAAATTCCGCCTGCTGTTGCGGCGTCAATACCAAGTTGCCGTAGCCCTTGTCTTGCGAGGCGAGCGTCGCAAATATCGTGCCTCCCACGCGGAAGTCCGGCGCCCCCATGTGCGAGCTCTCTTCCGCCCCTTCCAGGCTCAACGCGATGCGCCGAAAGTCTGCGATAGTGCTCAACTGCGCACTGGCTCCAAGTGCGCCGCGATATACGTCAAGACGTCACCACGTTTACGGGCTAGCGCGGCGAGGCGATCGAAATCTCCCGCCAGCTCGCAGAGTTGCAGCGCCGTCGGGCACGAAATCTCCCCGGCGCGGGCGTCTGGCAGGTATTTGAGAGAAAGCTGTAGCGCCTCCGCGAAACGGCCCAGCCGCACCAGGAGGTTGATCAGCACCTGCGCCGGCCAATTTCCGTGGTTGTCCCCGGCGGCCTCCGCCTTCTTGCGAAAGTGAGAAATGTGATCGTCAGCATCCACACCTAAGAGCGTTTGCACATAGTGACCGAAGTCGACGAAGGAGTTCTCAAACGGCGGCTGACCCGGAAATTGGAAGTTGGACGACAAGCGCGTTCCGTACAAGCAAAAATCGTGAAACAGCTGCAATATTTCCGTATCGGTGACTTCCGGGGAATACTGCAACAGTGAAACCAGGTGCGACGGATCAATATACGAGCTGTATTCGCCGAACAACCAGTCCCGTCCCTCGATGAGTTCCGCCACGCTTGTCGATCCCGGCCTGCTACCCTCGCGTTCCTCAATCGCGCCGGCGAGTTGTTCCACCAATTCCGCATGTACGTTTCGCGCGAGTACTGCAATACATTCTGCCCGGTCTTTCTGTCCGCCCGAACTTCCGAAGTATGTGAGCGCCCGGCAGATTCCATATTTTGCTAACGCCAACTCGATACCCTTCGCCGGATGCACTCCTTGCAAGAATGCGATCTCGATGATGGGGTCGATGTTGTCGCCGGGTTCCACTTGGTCGATCGCGGCAGCCACCCGCGCCACGTCCCCGGTGGCTCGCAGATATGGCCACGCTTTGGGGATATCGCCACCGGCCAGGAACGATTCGCCTGCCTCCTGTGCGGCTTCGACCATATATTGCTGGTAGGTTGCCTGAGTCTCCCCCGTCAGACTGGCGATATCGGGAGGTTGAATCAGCCGGAGCCCCAACTCCAGCCGCTTCTTCATCAGCCTTGCCTCGAACAAGAGATGGAATTCCTTCGCGTCTCGAAACTGCCCGATGAGGTAGTCCAGGCTGCGCGCCGGATCGTCGGATTTCAAGATTGGTTCGAGTTTCTCGAAGGAGTGGTCAAGCATTATTGCATTTCAATCATATCGCGGGCGTCAAACAAGAGCTGAGTGGGTTAGAATCGACTAACAACCGATGCCAAACGTTGGTCTTTTTGTCCCCTGCTACGTCGACCAGCTCTATCCTCAAGTCGGAATCGCCACGCTACGAATCCTGCGCCGCCTCGGCCTGGACGTGGAATTCCCCCGCGAGCAAACCTGCTGTGGCCAGCCCATGGCTAACTCCGGGTGTGACGCTGCGGCACGTCCTCTGGCCGAGCGTTTCTTAGAGATCTTCGGCAAGTACGAACATGTGGTTGCCCCCTCCGGCAGCTGCGTCTCCATGGTGCGCAACCACTACGATCACTGGCTTCAGGGCAAGCCTCGTTTCGAACATCTTCGCGGTCACACCTTTGAGCTTTGTGAGTACCTGACCGATGTCGCTAAAATCGTCACCGTGGATGGTGATTTTCCCTTCAAAGTTGGACTCCAGATGAGCTGTCACGGCTTGCGTGAACTCCGCCTTGGCCGCTCCTCGGAACGAATGGTCGCCCCATTCAATAAAGTGCGCCAACTTCTGGCGCCTTTGCGCGGCATTGAGGTCGTAGAGTTGACCCGGCCCGACGAGTGCTGCGGGTTCGGTGGCACCTTCGCGGTGGACGAAGAAGCCGTTTCCTGTCTCATGGGTCGGGATCGTATTCAGGATCATGCCCAGGCTGGCGCCGAAGTCATCGCCGGGTTCGATATGTCGTGCCTCATGCATCTCGACGGTCTCATCCGCCGAGCCAACCGGCCCTTACGCGTCATGCACGTTGCCGAGATTCTCGAGAAAGCGAAGCTCTCATGACCGGCCACGCTGAGAAAGCTAGCGCCTTTGTCGCCAATGAAGATCGTGCGCATTGGCACGATCAGTCGCTCTGGTTCGTTCGTTCCAAGCGCGACCGGCAGGCTTCCAGCATCCCTGAATGGGAAGCCCTTCGCGAAGCCGCTTCCGCCATTAAGACTCACACTCTCTCGCGGCTGGCAGATTACCTCGAGGAGTTTGAACGCAAGGCCACCGCCAATGGGATTCGCGTTCATTGGGCCCGCGATGCCGCTGAACACAACGCCATCGTCCACCGGATTCTTGCGAGCAACGGCGTCACTCGGCTGGTCAAGTCAAAGTCGATGCTCACTGAAGAGTGCCATCTGAACCCTTAC
>CAZDGT010000179.1:0-2334 GCA_964504905.1 uncultured Bordetella sp.
GTGGAGATCGGTCCCGCGTCCGGCGCCGGACAAAACGCGCAGCGTCCGACTCGCGTGCGCCATGTCGTGCTCGCCTTGACGGTCCTCGCATACATGATCACCTATATGGACCGCCAAATCCTGGCGGTCGCCCGCCCGGTGATTCGCGAAGAGCTCGGCATATCGCTCGTAATGATGGGTTGGATCACCTTCGGCTTCCGCTTGGCGTACGCCCTGTTTCAAATTCCCGGCGGCTGGTTTGGCGATCGCTTCGGGGCGCGCCGCGCTCTCACCGTGGTTGTCACTTGGTGGAGCCTGTTCACCGGTATCACGGCCATGGCTTGGAATGCCGTGTCCATGCTTGTGATTCAGGTTTTCTTTGGACTAGGCGAAGCCGGTGCGTTTCCTATCGCGACGCGATCTCTTTCGCGTTGGATGCGCCCCACTGAACGCGGCTTTGCGCAAGGCGTCACGCACGCCGGTTCCCGATTGGGCGGCGCATTAACGCCCTTGATTCTGGCGGGTTTCACGATTTTTGGAATGCGCTGGGCCGGCGTCATTCCTTTGTTCGGATGGCGCGCCGCGTTTTGGGGTTTTGGAGCACTCGGCGTAGTGTGGGCTGCCGTCTGGTTTGTTTATTACCGCGACACGCCTGAAGAACATAAAAGCGTCAATCAGGCTGAGCGTGATTTGATCGGTGGCGGCCGTAAGCGCTCCAATGCAGCTGTTCCCTGGAAACTCATTCTTTCTCACGGCAACATCTGGGTGCTTGCCGTCATGTACTTTTGCTACAACTTCAACCTCAACGTCTATCAGGATTGGTTCCCAACCTATCTCAATGACGCTCATCACATCAGCATCGCGAAGATGGGTTTCTATGCTTTTGCTCCGCTGTTTGCAGGCACGCTGGGCGATTTAGCGGGCGGCTGGTTTTCCGATCACGTGCTGCGCATGAGCGGTAACGTGAATCTGGCACGCCGTTGGGTGGCCATCGCCGGCTTCCTGGTTTCCGCCGCCGCCACGATTCCTGCAGTGTTGGCGTCAACGCCCGAAACTTCTGTCGCGTTCTACTGCATTGCGTTCTTCGCGCTGGAATGGACCGTCGGCATCTCCTGGGCCGTGCCTCTCGATATCGGCGGCGACTTCGCCGGTTCGGTTTCCGCTGTGATGAATTCAGTCGGCAATCTCGGCGGAGCCATGTCGGCTTACGTCGCTACTTCAATCGCAACCCATTACGGATGGAACAATGCCTTCTTCCTCACGGCGGCGCTCTGTATCATCGCCGCGCTTCTCTTCCTGAAGATCGACGCGACCAAGCGCATCACCAGCTAGAGCAGCGTGGCCGCTAACGCGCCTCATATAATCAAGGGCGGGTCATGAGAATCAATCCGGATAAATGCGTCGCCTGCGGCAACTGCACCTACGTTTGCCCCATGGGCGCTATCGCCATTGATCCGGGCATCAAACGCGCTGTTGTCAATCAGACCGAGTGCGTCGAATGCTACACCTGCTTCAATGGCCTGAGCCAGGAGCACCTCAATCCCACTCTTGTACGAACCTTGCGCAAAGTGTTTCAAAAGATGCGTCTGCGCTTTGATCCTGAACCGGACGTGTGCCCCACCGCTGCATTCGAACCCGAGGAACTCACTTGGCCGCGGGTGGTGCGCCGCGCCTTTTCCGACCCGCGCGTACCTCACGAATCGACCGGCGTACATGGGCGAGGAACAGAAGAAGTAAAAACTAACGATGTCAGCGGGCGCGTCGGCCTAGGAGAAGTAGGCTTCACCATCGAGTTCGGTCGCCCCGGCGTCGGTGTTTGGTTTCGCGATCTGCAGACGATGTGCTCGGCTCTGGCGCAAGCTAACGTTCAGTTCGAGAAGCGCAACCCGGTAACCTCGCTGATGACCGATCCGACTACGGGCACCATTCGTGAAGACGTGATGGGCGAGAAAGTTCTCTCGGCTATTGTCGAGATCAAAGTCCCGCTGGAACGTGCCGAAGAAATTATCAGTTTGGTTCGCGAGGTTGAAAAGCGCATCGACACCGTGGTCGCCATCGGCGTCGGCGCACGATGCGATTCCGATGGCGAAGATCACCTGGTAGCACCAGTGCTTGAGAAGATGGGCTACAACCTCCAGCGCGCAAAAACAAATATTGGTTTAGGCCGGGCGAGTAATCCATGACTAACACCCTTCACCGCTACGGAGACGCCGCAAGTTTTGCGGACGACTACGTGGTGTTCGCTATGTGCGCGCGCGGCAAGAATGACAAAGACTCCGTACCCAAGCTGCGGCGTTTTCTGGAACTGGCTCTCCCGTTCCAACCGGTCAATCTCGGCGACGCCATTCATGGCGG
>CAZDGT010000180.1:0-2073 GCA_964504905.1 uncultured Bordetella sp.
AACTCGGTCTGGACCTCTTTGTAATGAAAATCTTCTTGCAACTAAATCCTCTGAAATAACTTTACATCGTGCTAAGCCAGTCCGACAATTAAGCTAACAGCATGGGCACTAAATTCACAGTCGAAGAAACGGGCCACGGGATTCTCCTGCGGCCCGCCCACCGTTTCCGTGAAACCAATCTCGATCAGGTTGCCGGGTGTCTGCGGCCGAAACGCCAGTCCAAGACGTCCGCACAAATGCGGACTGCGATCAAGCGCGAAGTAATCCGGCGTCATCAACTCGGTCGACAGTGACGTGCTCGCTCCGCCAAGAAGCGTTGCCTCGTTATGCTATCGTCATACAAAGTTCGTACGATATTTTCTTAGGAGATTTTAGATGCGTATTGCGATTGTCTTGGCCGCTCTCGCGGCCCTTCAGGTTCCTTCCGCGCTGGCGCAGAGCATGCCCGCGTGCAACGGCGACGTCGACCTGGTTCGCGTCTCCATCATCAAGCCCGGCGCCATGCAGGGATTTATGGCTGCAGTCGCTGCACACAAGGCCTGGTACAGGAGTCACGGATTCAACGACAACATCATTGTGGCTGCCCGTGTCATCGTGCGCGACGAGAAAACCAAAGCATTCAGCTATTCGGAAACGGAAGTGGTTTCGCAGCACATCCGCCCGCCCGGCCCGGACCAAACGGGCCCCAAGAGAGACGCCGCTTGGGATGCCTACGTAAAGCAGTACCGAGATACTTCGGACCTCAAGAGCGAATACACAACGTGCATGCCGAAGCTGGTGCCGTAGGGAACCGGCTACCGGCCGGCCTTTTGTTGCTCGTTTAGGATTGCGTGGAACATGGCTTCTTGCATGTCCACTTCGCGCTTGCAGGTGGCGGCGTCGATGAACGGATTCGGGCCGCCGTCCTTGAGCTTGGCGTACTTCTCGATCATGCCGTATTCTGCAGGGTGATCGCCAAGCTGCAAATCGCAGGGCAGCGCACGGACAACCTTGAACGAGCGGTCAAACTCGGCGATAATCGCCGGCGTTAGCGGGATGGGCGAGCGCAAGCTGCATCCGAAAACCACGTTGTAGGTTTTCCCGCCCTCCTGCGCCGTCGTCGTCCAGGTAGTGCAGCCGCGAGTGTGGCCCGGCGTCAGATGGGCCACCAACGTGGTGCCCCCGAGGGCCACTGTTTCTCCGTCGTGCAGAATTTTGTCGACGGGATGCGCCTTTCCTCCGGGCTTGATTGCCTGGAGCGCGGGCACGTCCTCCGCCATCGCCATCACCTGCGCACCGCTCAATTCCTTAACCAACGCATCGCCTTCCTGATGATCGGCATGCGCGTGGTTACCGAGCAGGATCTTGGTGTCGGAGAACTTGAATCCCAGTTGCGTAACCGACTTCTGGATCGTTCGCACATTGCGCTCGAATGTGCTGTCGACCAGGATGTTGCCCTGCGGTGTCACGATCAGGTAGGAACTCAGGGTCTTAGTGCCGACGTAATAGATGTTGCCTATAACCTTGTGCGGCGGAAACTGCTCCGTGGCGTCCGCCTCCGTACCCATATTGCGCGTCACGATGGAGCGCGGCGTGTAGATACGCCCCTCGAAAGTTATCGACGGATGATCCGGCGGAGGCGGAGCAGCAGTTTGCGCACTAACAACCAGCACCGCTGCGAGCGCCCCAGTGATGAGTTTTAAGCGCAGACTCTTCGCTCCTAAGCCAGCGCCTGCTTCATATAGGCCATGCACTTCTTCACTTCCTCGATGGAAGTTCCTGTGCCCTTGTATTCGTACTCGATGAAAGCCGGAATCGGATACTTCTTGTCGCGCAGAAGAACCAGGACGTCTTTGATATGAGTGTCGCCTTTGCCCAACTCTACGTTTTCGCCCTTGTTCTTCTTACGATCCTTGATGTGCAGGTGGGAAATGCGGTCGTGGTGTTGCTCGATATAGGTGACCGGGTCCAGGTTGGCCGCGGTGTAGTGCCCGATGTCGAGGTTGACCTTGGCATATTTCGACATATCCAGCGCCTGCTGAAAAGTGGCCGGCGTGGAAAACTCATCCGGGTTGTCGTATTCGGCGTGGCCGT
>CAZDGT010000181.1:0-2320 GCA_964504905.1 uncultured Bordetella sp.
ACTGGGCGCCGATTGTCCGCGATCTTCCGGCGGTACTTTCGGTGGAGGTCCAGACGCTGTCATGATCCGGGTGGTGATGCCGGCTCATCTGCGAACCCTGGCGAGGGTGGGTAGCGAGGTCTCGCTGGAGGTGGAGGGTCCGGTGACCGTGCGTTCCGTGCTCGACGCCCTGGAGGCCCGCTACCGTGGTCATATAGAGTCCAATGGCGGCTACGGCGGTCTTACCGGAACCAACGTCGCCCTCAAGTAGCCGGTTCATCGGCATCTCTTTTTCCAGATCCTGGCAGACTGCCCACGCCGCACGGCGCTGGTCGTCCGTAAGGGTAAACGGCAGTGAGGCCACGAATTCTTTTATCTTCCCCTCCGGAAACGCCATCTGCGGCGCACGAACGGTGGCCAATTCTTGTTTGGCTAAGTAGGTACGCGACTGTAATAAAAATAATTCTTCAAACTGCAGGCGGCGGCGTCCGAGCGCGAGCGCTTCTGATGTCGCTGGCTGATGCACGGCGGCAATAGCCTCCGCGCGTGGCAGTAGCTGATGCGTCGTGCGCACCGGCTCCGGCAGCCAGTCGGTATATTCCTTCACTGCGGGCAGCGCGTTACCCACGGCGGTGCGGATTTGTTTCTGCGTCAGCCCTTCGGTGGTGGGATAGATGGGCAGGATCTCGCCGACAATTTCGCGATCGTCATCTTCGGGAATCACCTGGTAGAGCGGCGACACCAACTGCAGTTTCATCCCGCGCGCCGTAACTGTGCCGGACAGAAGAATGCTGTCCCCCACGCTGATATAATTTTCGATATACGGCTGGTTGAACCAAATGACCGAGAGCATGCCTGTGCCGTCCGTTACCATCGCTTCCGTGACATTCACCCGGCTGCTCAGACTTTTGCGGGAGCTGATCGACTTCACCTCCCCGCGCACGCTCACGCTCTGCCCCTCCCGCAGGGTGCGTATGGGTGCCTGTGTGCTGTAGTCTTCGTACCGGAACGGAAAGTGTTCCAGCAAGTCCCCCACCGTGGAAATACCAAGAGCGGCGAATTTCTTCGCCGTCGCCGCGCCGATGCGCGGGAGCCTGGTCATGGGTGTAGAGCGGAATATCATAGCTACGGTAATAATACCCAGTCCGTGCCTTGGTAGCAAAGCTGGTATGAAAAAGGCCTCGCCACAAGTGGCAAGGCCGGCACAAGCGCTGTGCGCTTAAAAACTTCTGTCGAAGGCGATGGGCGCCCCTACCGACTGGGCAGCCTGCACAACCGCGTAGGCGTCGAACGGAACACCGTCCGTATGGGCTGCCCATTCACGCCTGGTGGTCGACGGATCATGCAGATACGCCGCCACTCCCGCGAGCTGGCTGAGCTCCACTTTGAGCTTCGCCGTGTCATAGCCGCGGCGTGTCAGATCACTGATAGCCGATGCCAGCCGTTTGGCGCCGTCGACCAGACTGACCGGATTCCGGTGACGGTCATAAATGGCGAAGCGGTCTGTCCGCTCCTCAATGAAGCGGTACTGCAGCATAATGCCGCGGCAAAATTCCATGGCGCCGCCATTGGAATACTCCCAGTCATCGATGAGCCAGAGCTCCTTGATGGAACTGGTGAGTACGCGGAGCCACAGCACCATGTACTCGTCCTGGCCCCAGCGCTGCTTGCGCGCCTCGAAGACGCCCGGCACCACCAACGGCAGCGCGACGCCATCGATCAATTTGGCGAAGCTATTCGCCTCATCGATATTGGGAATGATGATTTCTTCCCGCAGCGCGCCCGGTTTCTTTTTCTCCAGTTCGTCGATGCTTTTCACGCCGTGCCGGTCCAGTACTTCGTAGTACCGTTTGCCGGAAGTTACCGGCATGGTCAGGTACGCTTTGTCGCACTGCATAGAGCGGTAGGCGGAAAACACGATTTCAATGTTCGCTTTACGGTCGTCCGGAAGAGCCTGAAATATCTTCTCTTCCCGTCTCCACAGACCCATATACTACCTCCTAAAGGTATGGTGCGACTGATGCTACTCCGGGAGGTGTAAAAAGTAAAGAATATTTCAAGCAAAGCAAAAACCACCCGATTGGGTGGTTTTTGCTTTTTGTGGTCCCGCTAGGAATCGAACCTAGATTGCCAGCTCCGCAAGCTGGCGTCCTATCCATTGAACGACGAGACCGAGATTGTGTCGGTAATCCATTGTCCCGAAGGGATCCGCCTTTGGCGGAAACGACGAGACCCGAACTAAAACGTGGGATAAAATTCCCACGGGATAGTAACACGTTTCCTAAATAATTACAACTTCAAGATCTTCTCCAAAGAGTCATTTACTGTCTCATATTCGCTC
>CAZDGT010000182.1:0-3101 GCA_964504905.1 uncultured Bordetella sp.
ATCGAATAGTGGGGAAAATTTTGCACGATCCGGTGACGCAGTTGACGACGCGCACGGAGTCGACGGCGCGGCCGACACTGGCGGCGGCGCTGAAGAAGCTGTTCTCGCTGGACCGGGTACCGCCGGGGGATTTGTAATTTAAGAATTAAGGATTACCTCAACCTTCGCACGTTGCCGCCAAAATCGACTATTTTGAAAATATTTTCCGCGTTCCTATGGCACCATTGCGATTTCGCGTTGCTATAGCCGTGTCGTGCAGACCTACCCCCTTGCGGCACTCCCGGGGGCGCGCGTTACAACCGCGTTCATGTTTTTACGTTGTCATGCGTGCAAGAAAAACGGCAAGACGCATCGCTATTGGAGCGTGATGAAGTCGCGTCGCGTTGTAGGTGATGGGCCGGGGCATTCCCCCGCACGATACATTACCGCGTCTGCGTGAGGAGAAGGTGGCGTATCTGGTGGGCACGCCGCGGAGTTTGCTCTCGCAATTGGAGAAGGAACTCTGGATCGTCCGTGTGAAAGCGTGCATGAAGGGATGAGGATGATGCTGCTGGAGAAGCAAGGAGAGCCGGTGAACCAGGCGACGTTTGTCTGCGCTTTTGACAAAGCCGCGTGGAAGCGGGCGCTGGAGCGTGATGGATGTTACATCCTTCGTGCATACATGCCTGTGGATGAGGATGGCAAGCAGGAATGGCCGGCGGAACTCGAAAACGCAGGTTCAGATACAAAAGTGCGAAGATTGGGTTAGATCAGACCCCGCTGCGTGGCGGATGGGTCTTTTTTTTGACGACGTAAATTGGCTGCGAAAGATGTGGGGAAGTGCGGCAAAACAAGAAAAAGCCTCATCTAAAGACATGAGGCTTTTCCAACGGGGGCGACGGGGTTCGAACCCGCAACCACCGGATCGACAATCCGGTACTCTAACCAATTGAGCTACGCCCCCTAGTTATAACTTTTTGTAAATCCGTCCTGTTTCAGAGTTTATACTTTAATTCTTACATAGCCATGAGCTATTTTTGGTCGGCTCTTCCAACCTTTCGAAGAATGACGCCACGGAAACCGCTCCCGTGACGACGAGCAACGGATATTACCCGAAAGTTCCTGGGATGACAACTGCCGCTAATTACGGTGTCCCGTCTCAATAGAAATGCATTGGCTTGCATGGGGGGGGCGGGAATGGTAGACTTTGTGGCTTCGACGCCGGACCACGGGCGGAACAGTGGGAGCCTGGCTGACCGCCATGCGAATCGCGAGTGTCCTAATCTTAACGGATGGACGTGCGAATCCTGCCGGTCACTTGCTTCCTCACCCCGTCCAATCGAGTTCGGCAAACCCGCGAAGCGGCGGTTCGTTTCGTGTGTGTTCATGGTTTTCTTCCGGGAGCTCTCATGGCCCTCAAAGTTCGCGGTAAACGCTACAAGGAAGCCGTCAAGCTGGTGCCGGCGCAACCGGTGACGCTGGAGGCGGCCTTTCCGGTGCTCAAGCAGATGAAAAAGGCGAAGTTTGACGAGACGGTGAACGTGGTGGTGCACCTGGGGATCGATCCCAAGCAGGCGGATCAGATGGTTCGCGGGGCGGTGTCGCTTCCGAAAGGCATTGGCAAGACGAACCGGGTGATCGCGTTCGTGCAGGGCGGGAACATTGATGTGGCGAAGGCCGCCGGCGCGGTGGAGGCGGGCGCTGATGA
This sequence comes from uncultured Bordetella sp., assembly GCA_964504905.1. GTDB lineage: Bacteria > Acidobacteriota > Terriglobia > Bryobacterales > Bryobacteraceae > Palsa-187. The sequence continues at coordinate 1,688 of CAZDGT010000182.1, forward strand.
ACTGGTAGCGAAGGTGAACGGGGGTTGGACGGAGTTTGACGTGGCGGTGGCGACGCCGGACATGATGCCGAAGATCGCGCGCCTGGGTAAGGTGCTTGGTCCGCAGGGCAAGATGCCTTCACCGAAGGCGGGCACCGTGACGACTGACGTGGAGACGGCGGTTCGCGAATACACGGCGGGCAAGATCGAGTTCCGCAATGACTCAGGCGGGAACATTCACGCGGTGGTGGGGAAGATTTCGTTCTCTGACGCGGACCTTTCGGCCAACGCCCATGCGCTGATCGAGACGCTCCGCAAGATGAAGCCGCCGGCGGCGAAGGGGTCTTACATCAAGAAGGTGACATTGCACTCGTCGATGAGTCCGGGGATTCCGGTGGACACGACGCATCTGGATGTGGTGCACGAAGAGTAACCGCGGAGGAGTCCCGGGAAGATTCGGGACTGAATGATCCTGGTTAAAGGCCAGGGCAATTAAGACCAGATGATCCCGGCTAAAGCCGGGGCTATATGAGACTTCTGACTACGGACAAAAATCATGAGCAAACGCGTTAAGAACATGATCACCGCCGAACTTCAGAGCAAGTTCAAAGGCGCCGAATCCATCGTGGTGGTGGATTACCTCGGGATTGATTCCAAGACGACGGCGAGCATCCGCGCCGGGCTTCGCAAGAAGCAGGTGAAGATGACGGTGGTGCGGAACGCGATGGCGGCCAAGGCGCTGGAAAGCGCCGGATTGAAGGGCGCCGGCACGCTGCTGACGGGAACGAACGCGATTGTTTACGGCGGCGAATCGATCGTGGACATGGTGAAGGAACTCGTCGAGCAGGCGAAAAAAGTTGGCAAGCTGAAGATCAAGGGATCGATCGTGGAAGGTCGGATCCTGGACAGCAAGACGACGACGGCGTTTTCGAAGATGCCGAACAAGAAGGAATTGCAGAGCATTATCGTCGGGCAGATTCTTGGTCCCGGGCGGAAGATTGCCGGTCAGCTCAAGGGTCCGGCGACGAAGATTGCCGGGCAGGTTAAGAAGCTCATTGAGAACAAGGAAAAGGAAGCCCCGGCAACCCCGGCGGCGGCGTGAGAGGATTCGACAGTCAGTGCCGCTAAGGACCACTGACGAATGATTATGGACCACGGAGTTAACTTCGTTCACGGGTCGTACAGCCTGTCTTGGAGCAGTTAAAACCGGGCGCGTTGCCTGGGCTGGCGATGGTGAACAGATTTGAAAGGTTTTAGCCATGGCAGACGAAGTCAAAGAAGTGAAAGCGGGAATCAAGGAACTCGGCGACAAGATTGTTGCCCTGTCGCTGCTGGACGCGCAAGCGTTGAGCGACTATCTCAAGGAAACGTACCACATTGAAGCTGCCGCTGGTGGCGGCATGATGATGGCTGCTCCGGCCGCGGCCGCCGCGCC
>CAZDGT010000183.1:0-1693 GCA_964504905.1 uncultured Bordetella sp.
GAAGTTTACGCGCCCTGTTTATCCCTTCCCGCTTCGTGCGCAGTACAAGGGCAAGGGTGACCCCAACAGCGCGTCGAGCTTCAAGGCGGTAAATACCGAGAAATAGGAGCCGGGATTACAAAGGATGTGCTTCCCGGCTCATCACTCAGATTTGCAGGTTCAACATGATTAATATTGATCGCCGTACTGCGACGCTACTCACTCTTCTTGCCCCGGTTCTGGCCGGGGGAACAGCGAAAGCGGAGCGGTTTGCAGTGGGCGCCCTAGGCAAACCGGAGACTAAAATGGACGTTATTCCATCCGATTGGAAAGGCTCAGAAAAGATAGCGATCGTCGTGTACGATCACATGACTCCGCTGGACGTCATGGGGCCGCATTATTTCCTGGCGAAGCTTCTCGGCGCGGACATCAAGTTTGTCGCGCGCAGCCTTGATCCTGTGCAGGGTGGAAACGGGCTGGTGATCATGCCCACCGCAACGTTCGATACCTGCCCCAAAGATCTCGACGTGCTTCTCGTCGGCGGTGGTACCGCAGGCACTCTAGCCGCGATGCGGGACAGCGCGACAATCGATTTTCTCGCTGATCGCGGCTCCCGCGCGAAGTGGGTGACGAGCGTCTGCACGGGCTCATTGCTGCTGGGGCAGGCCGGCTTGCTGCAGGGCTATCGCGCTACCTCCCATTGGATCGGGCGGCCGTTGCTGAAGGAGTTCGGCGCAATCGAAGTAGACGAGCGCGTCGTGTTCGATCGCAATCGCGTGACGGGGGCAGGCGTGTCGGCCGGGCTGGATTTCGCTCTGGCTTTGGTGAAGCGTCTCCGTCCGCTGGCAGCCGCCCAGGCCGCGCAGCTCTTCGCCGAGTATGCTCCGGAGCCGCCGCTGGATAACGGCACACCGGATAGGGCACCTCCGGAGGTGCTGGCGATAGCTCGTGAGGTGCTATCGGACTTTGTGAGCGGCGTGCAGCAGACAGCACGCGCGGGCCAAGTGAAGTGAATTAAATAGTCCAGCTGAAAAGTCATGACTGAGACAAATTTTTGATCGTGAGGTGGATGGGAACGATCGACTTTAACAACAAGGAATTTCACTAATTTTCTTAGAAGGGGGCGCAAATGTTACATCGCAACGCAAATCTTCGGTCCAGATTTACTGATACTAGGAAGGGACTTCGTTTGGGCGTCGCCGCGGCGTTAGCCACAACCTTCCTGACGCAGCCCGGTTTTGCTCAGACAAAAGCCGAAACCGATGAAAACGTGAACAGCTGGGGCGCGGGTGCGATTGTCGTGACGGCCAAGCGCGATGGCTACCTCTTGCATGTCGGCGGTTCGGCTACCCGCACCAACACACCGTTGATTAATGTCCCGCAATCGGTGCAGGTTCTCAACAGCTCGCTGATCCGCGATCAGGACCGCCGCTCGCTGGCCGATGCGCTTGTAAACGTGTCGGGCGTCGTTGCTACCAAGCCGGAAGAATCCGCGCTGGCGCAGCCGTTGATCCGGGGCTTTGGCGCCGAAATCTTCCAGGATGGTTTGCCGGCATACTCCGTTAACGCGATGGCGGACCCCACCAGCCTTATCGGGGTGGAACGTGTGGAGGTGGTCAAGGGGCCGACATCAACCGTGTATGGCGGCGGCGCTGGCGCACCTCTGGGTGGACTCATCAACGTTGTTTCCGTGCGGCCCCATGATACTTTCGGG
>CAZDGT010000184.1:0-2051 GCA_964504905.1 uncultured Bordetella sp.
AGCGTTCCGGCCGGAATCGTTGCCGATTCCGCTCCAACATGCGAAAACGCTTGTGACGCTGTGTTTGGGAAGCAGGGCTGAGGGCGGAAACCTGAACCCTGCCCTAGCCCGCATGTTGCATGAGCGAGCGTTTCCGTGCGGATCGCTGCGAGCGTGCGCTCACGCGGGTGTCTGTTGAGCCAGGATGGGTGCTTTGGAAGGCTGGAAGGGTGGATGTGAGCACAGCTCCGCCCTGCCTCCATTGTTTTGCGGGTGCCGGGGCCAGCACCGCGGTGGGTCAGGCGGTGGATAGGCGGCGGGCGACTCGCATGAAGAGTTTCTGATTCGGACAGGCGCTCGAGAAGTGGAAGTAGATCCGGCGCGTGTTGCGGCGGATGACCGCCCCGATCTTCAACAACTTCAAGCGGATCGTCCCGCACTGTGCCCGCGCCAGCGCCGTGCCTTTCAGTCCCAGGCGGCGGATTGCCTCGACCAACACGTATGCCAGGCTGGAGAGCAGGAGGCGGAACTGATTGGCCCACCAGCGCGTGCAACTGGTGCGCCCCGCGAACAGGTCGAGTTGCTGCTCCTTGATCCGGTTCTCCATCTCGCCGCGCGCGCAGTAACTCTCGTCATAGAGCTTCTGCGGATCGCCCGCCAGATTGGTGACCACGTAGCGCGGGTTGCGACCTTGTGCCGTATGTTCGGCCTTCACCAGCACGCGACGCTCCCGATCCCACGTGGCGGCGGCGTATTGGAACTCACCGAAAAGCCGCTGCTTGGTTCCCGTCTGCTGGAACTGCTCTTCGGCACGCTCCTGCAACGCGGCCGCCAACGCGTTGAGGCGCGGATTCTTGGCCAACCCCACGATGTAATGCACGGCATGCTCGTCGCACCAGCGCAGCATCCGCCACCGGCAGAAGCCGCTGTCGGCGCGAAAGATGATTCGCACTTGCGGCCATGCGGCACGCAGACGCTTGACCAGCAGCGCCAGAACCGCCCAGGCGTGCCGGGCGCTGTCGATGTTACTCGGCCGCAAGTATCCCACCAGGAGTTGGTCACCGCAAAACACGTACAGCGGCAGGAAGCAGTATTGATCGTAGTACCCGTGGAAGAACCGACCTTCCTGCCGACCGTGCACGGGATCGTCCGTGGCATCGAAGTCCAAGATCAGCTCGGTCGGCGGGCGTCGATGCGATCGGATGAACTGATCCACAAGGATCGTCGCCATCGCCCAGGCGGCCTTTCGATCCGCGCGGTTCTCCCAGCGGCAGAGTGTCGCGGTGCTGGCCAAAACCTGATCGGTGTCCGTCGCCGTCTGCAGAGCCACGTCTTCGCGCAGCGTACGGTGATCGTTGAGATCCTCGTAACCCAGCGCCAACCCGTAGATACGCTGGCGCAGCATCACCTTCTGGCTGTGATCACAACTCGCTTGCCTCCGCGGATCGTGCAGGGCCGCCGCCAGCGCCGCACTCAGGCCGAGCTTCCGATCGGCCGCGCGTAACAACAGCGCGCCCCCGTCACTGCTCACGGCTCCACCATCGAAGGCGGCGTGGATCTGGCGTGATTTACAGCTTGGAAACGACCACGGGCTCTGCTTACATTTCGCCATAGCGAATCCTTTCTGTTGAATGTTGCCTAAGCAACTGCATTCTAACAGGTTACAAAGGATTCGCTATTTCTTTTTGTGCAAAATGCGGGTTAAGCACTTCGAGGCATTGTGGAGTAGGCATCACGCCCAACCCCTCTTAATTGGTGACAGGCAAATAGTCGCGAATTGCGCCGCAAGCAGCTTGGCGACAAAGCCGACCAGCCCCATCGTCTGCGCGATCGGCCGATCGCAAAGTGGGGGGAGCTTCCAGCTCCCCATTCAAAAGCGGGAGCAGGATGCTCCCGCCACTATAAAAACGGAAATCGGCGGGGTGACCCGTCAGGCGCGGCGGACACGGCGCGGCTTGGCCGCCGGCTTGCGTACCGGCGCTGGCGCCGGCAAGCCGTCGGCGGTCCGCGCCATCATAATGACGCACATGGTGCGATGGATCTTGTGCGTGCCGCAGGCGATCCCGGCGTAA
>CAZDGT010000185.1:0-3087 GCA_964504905.1 uncultured Bordetella sp.
GGCGCCAACTGAACGAAAGGAGCCCTCCATGTCTGTCCAACATCATCTGCTCAACCTATCCCCTGAAGCCTCGTGTGCGGTGACGCTGTTCCGAGAAGGCCGACGTGACACCGTCACGGCCGTCATCACTGAACTGCCCGACCACTCAGGACTGCCGGCGGAGCGTTCCTTCCCGGATATCGCGCACAAGGTGCGCAGGATGTTCCTGAGGGACGCGGACGCCCGGCAGATCGCCTGGGTCTACCGCCGCTCCGGGGAGCACGTCGGCAAGGAGACGATCTTCCAGGTGCAACTGGGGGACACCCCCGGCTGCACGCCGGCGTGGATTGCAATGACGTCCGCGGGGCTGAGCGCGCTGGTCAACCGCGGTGGCGGTTTCGTGCGGCGCGTCTTCTTCCCGGAGTTCCGGACGCCGAGGGGTGAGGTTGGTCGACGACGACCGAAGGAGGTTCATGATGGTGTTCCCGTTTAACAAGTATTTCGCTTCCTCTTCCCCGCCCACGGCGGGCGAAGACCCTCCCTACTACGCTCATCTCAAGGCGGGCGATTACGCCGCCGCCATCCCGCTGATCCAGGAAGCCATCCGTCAGGAAGACGGCCACGCCATGGGCGTGATGGCGTCACTGCTGGCCATGGGCCGCGGGGTCGGCAAGAACCTCGAGGAAGCCGTCCTCTGGTACCGGCAGGCGGCCGTGCGCGGCGATGTCTTCAGCCAGACTGCCTTCGGTCTGTGCCTGGCGACGGGCGCCGGCGTGGCGAAGGACCCGCAGGAAGGCGCCTACTGGCTGTTCAAGGCGGCCACCGCCGGCCATCGCACGGCGGCCGAGAGCCTTGGCGACCTGGTGCTGAAGGACCAGTCGCTTGTCGGCAAGCACTTTTCCATGGATGATGTCGCGCAGCTGATGCGCCGTCTGCGCAAGTCGTCCTCGGTGCATTAAGGGAGAATCAAGAAATGCCAACCATGACCGAAGCGCAATTCATCGTCGGATGCCTGATCGGCTCCGGGGTGGGGATCACCCTGTCGATCAACGGGATCAGGCTGACCGATCCGGAGACGCGCGTGAAGTTCATCAGCTGCATGATCGGCTTTGCCGGGATCTTCGGGATCATCTGCGGGTTGCTGAATCAGCCCGCCTGATACGGATGCGCGGCAAGCCTCGTCCAAGTGATTTGGTTGCGGGAGCAACCTTAAGGCGAAGCCGTCGAACTTGGGCGAGGAAGGAAAGCGCGGCTCACCTTGTGAGCCAGTAGCTGAGTACGATAGAACCTATGCGACGTCTCCAAGCCTTCAAGTACGAGATCAAGCCCAACGGCCAGCAACTGCGCGACATGCGCCGGTTTGCTGGCGCGTGTCGCTTTGTATTCAACAAGGCGCTGGCGTTGCAAAAGTCCAACCATGAAGCCGGCGACAAGTTCATCAATTACGTGGTGATGGCGAAACACCTCACCGCCTGGCGCAATAGTGCCGAGACGAGCTGGCTTTCCGATGCGCCGGTCCATCCACTGCAGCACGCCTTAAAAGACCTGGAATGGGCCTACAAGAACTTCTTTGCCAAACGTGCCGATTTCCCGCGTTTTAAGAAGAAGGGTATGGGTGATAGCTTTCGTTACCCGGATGCCAAACAATTCAAGATCGACGCCGGCAATAGGCGCTTGTTCCTGCCCATGTTGGGCTGGCTGCGCTATCACAACAGCCGGGAGATGCTCGGCTTGGCCAAGAACATCACCGTGTCGAGCGCGGGCGGCAAGTGGTTCGTATCGATACAGACTGAGCGGGAGGTGGAGCAGACGATTCCGAAGGGCGGTGCAGTCGGCATCGACATGGGCATCGCCCGCTTCGCCACGCTCTCGGACGGCACGTTCCACGCACCGCTCAACAGTTTCAAACGCCATGAAAATCGGCTACGCCGCTATCAACGGGCCATGAGCCGGAAGGTGAAGTTCAGCAACAACTGGAAGAAGGCGAAAGCCCGTATCACGAAGCTGCACCAAAAGATCGGCAATGTCCGCCGCGACTACCTGCACAAGGCCACGACCACGATCAGCCAAAACCACGCGATGGTGTGCATCGAGGACTTGCAGGTACGGAACATGTCCAAGTCGGCAGTGGGCACGATCGATCAACCGGGTCGAAATGTTCGGGCTAAGTCTGGACTGAACAAGGCTATTCTCGATCAGGGCTGGTTCGAGTTCCGCCGCCAACTGGAGTACAAGCTTCAGTGGCAAGGCGGTTTCCTTGTTCCGGTGCCCCCACAGAACATGAGCCGGACGTGCCCGTCCTGCGGCCACGTCTCGGCAGACAACCGGCAGACGCAAGCCCGGTTCGTGTGCGTGGAATGCGGTTTCGAGGAAAATGCCGATCTGGTCGGCGCGATCAACATCCTTTCTCGCGGGATGCAGCTGATGCGAGACGAAGGGCAGGACACAGCGGACGCTTCCGCTGGGCGGGAAACCGCAGCCCGGATCGCCTGTGAAGTGAGCGGTGCGGTAATGCCGCCAGCAGCAGGAACCCGCCGAAGCGACTCAGAGGTGGCTCAATGCCGCACCTGAGCGCCGTAGGAATCGCCTTCCTTCAGGTGGGCGAGGATGTCAAACTGGCGTCGATGTCCGGCGCGGCCGCCATCAAGCCGCGCTCCCTCAGGAAGGCGACAGTTTGCGCCGCCGTCCGCGCCCCCACTCCCTTTATTTTCCGCAGCCCGTCTTCTCCCGCGCGCGCCACCAGTTCGCCCACCGTCTCCAAGCCTTCCTCCTTGAAGTAAGTGACCGCGGCCTGGCCAATCCACGGCGCCAGGTCGTCCAGGGCCGAGTTCGCGTCGGCGCTAAACTGCATCTCCTGAGATTTCAGCAGTCCGTGCCGCCACAGGTCCAATTTGGTCGGCTCTGGCTGAAGCGGCAGACCTACCAGTTTGAGAGTCTCGAGGATTTCCTTCACCTGGGCTTTGCCGAATTCGATGCAGAGCGTCCGGAGTGTCAGCGCACGCAACTCGCCCACAGTTTCATAGTTTCGTATCAGAGCGCGCTTTATTGTGGGCGGTGAGAACCCTACATCGGATAGATGGGAATCGTTAATGAGGGTTCGCGCCCGTT
>CAZDGT010000186.1:0-6013 GCA_964504905.1 uncultured Bordetella sp.
CCGCCTGCTGGAGATTCTTGGCGCTTATGTGGCCATCGCCCGGGCCGGCTTGTTCGATGCGGCCTTTTACCGGGAACACAATTCCGACCTGCGCTGGTTCAAGGCCGCGCCGATGCCATGGCCGGAGTTGGAGCTGGTACGCAGCAGGACCGGCTTGCCGGAGTGAGTCGCCGCTTGCAGGCGCGCCGTCATTTTGCGAGAGTTCATGGGGTCGACTCGGCCGTCGTTGGCTCCGGTCAGGAACAAAATAGCGGGATAGTCGGTCCCATCCTTCACGTGATGGTAGGGCGAGTAAGCATAGAGCGCCTGAAACTGGTCCTTTTCCTTCACCGTGCCGAACTCGGTCACGTTGAAAACACCATTGGGAAAAGTCTCGACACGCAGCATGTCATAAATACCGACGTGGCTGACGACAGCGCGGAACAGGTCGGGCCGTTGCGTCAACGCAGCGCCCATCAATAAGCCGCCATTGCTGCCGCCTTCGATGACCAGCTTGTCGGAACTGGTGTACTTCGACTTGATCAGGTATTCCGCGCAAGCAATGAAGTCGTCAAAAACATTCTGCTTCTTGGTCAAACGGCCTTGTTCGTGCCAAGTCTCCCCAAGCTCGCCGCCGCCGCGCAAATTGGCGATCACCCACACTCCGCCGTGTTCCAGCCATATTCTGCGGCGTACCGAAAAGCTGGGCGACAGGTTGATGCCGTAACCGCCATAGCCCGTGAGCAGCGTGGGATTTTTACCATCCAGCTTGACGCCCTTGCGGCGCAGGATGGTCACGGGCACGCGCGTGCCGTCTTTCGAGGCCACCGTCTGGCGGATGACTTCGACGTCGCTGAAATCGGCGGGTGTGGTCTGGGCCAGTGCCGTTTTCTTCACCAGCCCATTCGCCGGATCGTAGCGGTACCAGACGGCTGGTTCCACGAAACTCTCGTTCTCGAAAAGAAGCTGGTTCCCCTCCAACGCCACCAATTGCCGCACGGAAGAAACCGGCGGAACATCGATAGGTTTGTCTAGTTTGCCAGGTTCCAAATCGAATAGCTTCGACGGCCCACCCGCCATGTAGCGCACGTAGAGGTGCGAACCCGCCTGCACGAAATCGTCGATCGAAGAACGCGTGGCAGTCAAAATCGTTTTTGCGTTGGCGACGGAGAAGCTGGGAGGAGCGAGCGCCAGCACCTTGCCCATCGGCGCATCCTTGCGCGACAAAAGATACAGCGTGCCATCCGGCCCGAATGCCGTTTGCGACGTGCGGTCCGCGAAGCGCGTGATCTGATGCCACTGGCCGTCAGGCAAAAACATGTAGTGCAGGAAGTCACCGCCATCTCCGTTGGCCACGCGCGCCAGGACGTACTTGCCGTCCTCGGAAGATCGCAGCGTAACTTCGGCGATGCGCGGAAACTGCTTGCCGATAGCGTAATCGTCTTGGGCGGTGGAAGTTCCGATGCGATGAAAATAAACCTGCTGATAGAAATTCAGGTCGGCCGCCGGCCGCTCACCTTCGCGGGGATAGCGCGTGTACCAGAACCCGCTCGCCTCCCGATTCCACGCCACGCTGCCGCCGGCGGTGGCGCCGTTGACGCGGGGCACATTATCGGCAAGCCGATTGCCCGTGGCTGTTTCGAAAACGGAAACGGATCCCTCTTCGCTTCCGCCTTTCGAGAGGGAGACAGCCACCAGCTTGCCATCGAGTGAAGGCACATAGAAGTCGATGGTTGTGGAACCGCTGGGATCGAGCTCGTTGGGGTCAACGACAGTACGCGCCGAATTCGGGTCGTCAGGCGAAGCGAGCACGACCAAGAACGCTTGCCGTTTGGGCGGCTGGCTCTTCAGAGCGAAAAGCGCCCCGGCGCGGGAGTTGAGCGCCGAAAAGCGGACCGACGAGCTGTTATTCAGTTGATTGAGACGCTCAACGATGGATGCACGGTTCGCGAGCCCATCAAGATAGGCACGGGTGCGGGCGTTCTGCTGGTCGCTCCACTTCCGGACTTCGGAATCCGTCGCTGGCTCCAGCCAGCGGTAATCATCGACAACCGCGACGCCCTGGTATTCGTCCGTGACTGGCTTCTTGGGTGTTTGGGGAACCGGCTGAAGCTCCTCCGCCGCCAAACACAGGATTGCGCCAGCCAAGAACGCGACGCCAATTTTCGTTGCCATTCCCTCAGTCTAATCCGTATAGTGCCCCTGCAACCAATTCCAGCGAATTCGCAGCAGGTCGAGGAACGACGTGACTCCGTGCAGCAGGCTGACCTTGGTTCCCTCGACGTTGTTCCAACGGACCGGAACTTCGATGGCGGAAATCCCCAATGTGCGCGCCACAAATAGATCTTCCACATCGAAGCTGAACCCGTCCAGCCGCTGCAATGGAAACACCCGGCGCGCGGCGTCCCGGCGGAAGAGCTTGAAGCCGCACTGCGTATCGGCAAAAGGCAAGCCCGTGATCAAACGCATGATTCGGTTGAATAGAATGCCAGACATTTCGCGCCACTGGTTCTGATGTACCCCAATGAGGGATCTATCCAGCGCGCGGGAGCCAATCGCAATCGCGGCATCTTGTTCCTGCGCGGCCGCGAGTAGCTTCGGAAATTCTTCGATGGGCGCGGAGAGATCTGCGTCCGAAAATAGAATCCACTCCGCTTTGGCTTCCAGCATTCCGTGACGGATGGCGTAACCCTTGCCGCGGTTGCCCGGATTGCGGATGAGACGCAGACGATGTTCTTTCGCAACGCGCCGTTCCACCACTGCTGCCGTACCGTCGGTCGAGCCATCATCGACCACCAGCACCTCGCCATCGCTATAGGGGCTATTGTCCAGCCATGCGAGAACCGCATCTAGAGTCGAGGAAAGACGGCGCTCTTCGTTATACGCGGGGATGACGATGGAGAGCGTCAACGGTCCATTATAGCCGCGGACTCACGACTAGCGCTCACGCTATAGTGGCACCAGCAACATGGATCGGCTCCCTTTTCGCGCCACCCATCTGGCGTCCCCGTACGAAGAAATCGGCAGGTTGCCGGTCACGATCATGCTGGATAACGTTCGCAGCATGTATAACGTAGGGTCTTTCTTTCGCACCGCTGACGCTGCCGCCGCCGAGAAGCTTCTGCTGACGGGGATCACCGCGTGTCCGCCTCAATCGGGCATCCGCAAGACCGCGCTGGGTGCTGAAGAGAGTGTCCGCTGGGAGCATTCCCGCGATCCGATGCCGCTGCTCGATCAGTTGAGCGAACGCAACTACCAGATTGCCGCTATCGAGACGACGCCCCACGCGGTGGATCTGTTTGAATGGCAACCGGCCTTCCCGGTGTGTATTGTTTTCGGGCACGAGGTGGATGGTATACGCCCCGAGCTGGCAGCGCGTTGTGACGTACACATCCGGATTCCAATGTTGGGCAGCAAGCATTCGCTGAACGTTGCCACCGCCGGCGGCGTGGTCCTCTTTGAGTTGCTGCGCAAGTACCAGGCGCTCTCTGGAAATTCGAATGCGGGACGCGCGACACTAGCGTAGGTGGATCGCTACACGCAAGGCACGCTGGTTACCGCAAATTCGCGCCTGAGCCGGCAATTGCGCCGGGACTACGACACCGAGCGCCGCCAGCAAGGCTTGCGCGTTTGGGAGTCACCTGACATTCTTCCCCGGGGCGCCTGGCTGGCACGGCGGTGGCAGGAATGTGCGTATCGCGATCCGTCCGGCACGCCGGTCTTGCTCAGCGCGTTGCAGGAAGAAGCCTTGTGGGAACAAGCGATTCTGGCGTCGGATTCGGAGCCGGATTCCCTGCGCGCCTTGCTGGATCTCCCAGCAACCGTATCGACCGCCGCGCAGGCATGGAACTTGGTGCACGCCTGGGAAGCGCGCTGCGACATCGCAGAATTTCAAGGGCTGCCCGATCCCGCACCATTCTTCGAGTGGATGCGCATCGTGCGGGGCAAACTCCGCGATAACGGTTGGATTACAGCCAGCCAACTTCCTGGGGCGCTGCTGGATCGGATGCAAGTCTCCGGCCCTATTTTTCATGCCGGTTTCGACGAACTCGCACCTGCCGACCGGCGTTTGTTTGAGGCCTGCGGCGCACAAATGTGGCCGAGCACACCTCTCGCATCCGTGCGACAACATCGCGTAGGGCTCCGAGATTGTACAGAAGAGTTGGTTCAGGCCGCCTCCTGGGCTCGGCGCAAGCTCGAAGCGCAGCCGGGCGCGAGAATAGGCGTCATTGTGCGGGGCCTCTCGGCGCTTTCAACGGCAGCCGAGCGCATCTTCGACGATACCTTTCATCCCAGCCTGGATTTCGAGCGCCCTGCGGCATCGAGCGTCGCCTTCCATATCTCAGCCGGAGCATTCTCCGCCGAAATTCCGATTGTCGCTGCTGCGCTGCTCATCCTTGGGATCAAACCCGGACTGCAGATCGGTGAAGCCGGAATGCTGCTGCGATCGCCGTTTCTAGGCATCGACAGAACGCAAGCGGCGCGAGTCTACGCGGGGCTCCGCCGTCAAGGCAGCGAGAAGATTTCCTTCGAGATGGAACCTGTGCGCCGGGCGTTTCCTGGCGTGGCAAAAGCTACGGATGAATTGCGCGAACGCCAGCATCCCAGCCAGTGGAGCTCCGTGTTTTCCAAGCTTCTCCGTCATGCGGGCTGGCCCGGGAACCGCCCGCTAAGTTCGGCGGAGCATCAGGCCGTGGAGCATTGGAAAGATCTGCTGTCCGAACTGGCATCGCTGGATGTGGTGCTGTCGCGAATGACCTATGGTCAGGCGCTCCAAAGGCTGCGGCGCATCGCGAATAACCGGCGCTTCGGTCCGCGTGACGAAGGCGCGCCAGTGCAGGTAATGGACATGCTGGAAGCGGCCGGCTCTCAATTTGACGCGCTATGGATCGCGGGGTTGCACGGCGGCGCGTGGCCGGAAACGCCCAGGCCCAATCCCTTCCTGCCGCTCTCATTGCAACGGACAGCTGGAATGCCACACAGCTCCGCGGAGCGGGAGCTGGCCTACGCGCGGCGCGTCACTGAGCGCTTGCTGACGTCTGCGCCCGAAGTCGTCTGCAGTTATCCCCTGAACGCTGGCGAAGAAATGCTTCGGGTCAGTCCCCTGATCGAAGCTCTGCCGCAAATCACAGAGCCCAGCGCCGTGTTCGAGAATCCAATGCTCCGCATTTTCGCGGCCGCTGTTCGGCTGGAGCAACTGCCGCTGGGACAAGCGCCTCCCTTGCCGCCGGGGACACTGCAGCGGGGAGGCATGAACGTCCTGGCAAGCCAGGCGGCGTGTCCCTTCAAAGCCTACGCGAAGTACCGTCTGGGCGCCCGCGACTATGACGCTCCGGACATCGGCCTCTCGCCCTCGGAACGTGGCAGCGTGGCTCACGAGGCTCTGGAGTACTTTTGGCGCGAGATCGGCTCGCAGGGCGAATTGCTCGCGCGGTCCGCGGATGAAATTGCCCTGAGTATCGAACGCAGCGTCAGCGCCGCGCTCGATAGCCGCCTGAGTCGCCGCGACAAGAACGCGTCTCTGCAACGTTCGCGCGGTTTGGAGCAAATTCGTCTGGAAGCTTTGCTCCGCGAGTGGCTCGATAAAGAAAGAAGCAGACCGGATTTCACGGTTGTAGAGAGCGAAACGTCGCACACAGTCGAAGCCGGCGGATTGGAATTGGAGATCAAGGCCGACCGCATCGATCAACTCGCCGACGGCACGCATGTGATTCTCGACTACAAGACCTCAGACAAGCTGAGCGTCAAAGACTGGGATGGGGACCGGCCCGATGCGCCGCAGTTACCGCTCTACACCGTCAAGAGCGGGCGCAAAATGTCGGGAGTGTATTTCGCGAAGCTGGTGCCAAACAAAACGGCATTGCTGGGTTACGGCCGTGAGGAACTGGCTTGGCGGATGAAAGATTGGACGAGGGCAGTGGACGGCCTCGGTGCAAGTTTTGTGCGCGGTGACGCCGCCGTGGACCCCAAGTACGGGGCTAAAACCTGCGAGCTGTGCGATCTGCAACCGCTCTGCAGGATCGGGGAGGACGAA
>CAZDGT010000187.1:0-1897 GCA_964504905.1 uncultured Bordetella sp.
GGCATAGCGGACCAGAAGCTGGTTGAAGTTCGATCCTTCGGACTTGGCGATGTTCAGCAGGCGTGCCCGTACCGATGCGGCGAGGTCTTTGATCATTCTGTGGCTTCGAGGTAAGGGCGCATGACATTGGCTACGCGACAGATCTTGGCGTAACGCCAGAGGTCGTCGGCGGAGGCTTTCTTTTGCGAGCGGGCATCCTTCAGCGCCTCCAGCGCCACATCGAGCCCGATCTTGTTTCGATGCTTGAAGCAATCCGCCACCGTCTTGGCTGCGCTGTAGACCCGGATATCGACCTGGTCGATGTGGTGCGTTTCGATGCCGTGCGTGAACGCGTCGCCGCTGTACTGGATGAGCTTGACCGGCGGGTAATCCATCTTCGGGGCGTGGCTTCCTTGGGGCAGGGCGATCCAGACCTGCCGGGGAAGCTGCGTGGTCAGCCCGTGGAATTGCAGGGCTGTGAGCAGGCAGAAGACGGCTTGCGGCGCCCGTGCTGCCACGATGGTCAGGCCTTCGTTTTCCGAGAGGGAAGCATCGGCCAGCCGGTAGAGGCCGCGGCCGGCTCTCGCGAGCTTGCCGCTGGCCGTAAGACGAGTGAGGTAGACCCGCGGAATTCCAAGCTCAGTCAGATCGCTGGGGCGCAGCAGGCCCTTCTGCTGGACGAGCTGCAGGAGCCGGTCGGAATGGTGGGGCGCGGTAAGCATGGTGCGACATTATGTTTCAAAATGGCTTTACTTGCAAATATATAACGCATTATGGGAACATCTGTGCTCGCTATCTCACATCAGCCGACGGATTTGCCGGCCGCTTTTAAGGGATTGAGGCTGGTCGCCGTTTCAGCTCCCCCCCCGTATCTCACGTACATCCCATGCACCCGTCAGACCGGCATCGGTAACCCCACCGCGCCGCGCGTTCCGTGCGTGAGAGGCGCCTCCACGCGCGACCGTGGATAAAGCTTCTCTTCCCCAAGCTATTGCGAACAGCGAAACCCTGCCCCTCAGCGATTCGCTTGCGGGTAGGTGAGTGGTTGCGACATGGAACGAATTATCGGAATGAATGGCTGCCCGCTCACACTCCACTTTCGATTCCAGATCGCATCTGGCACAACGGCCGCGCTGTGCGACCGGACCAGCTGCTCCCAGTCTTCATGCGTATGGAACAGTCGACCGTCCTTTGCCATATCCTCGGCTTCCAGGAACCCAAGGTAAACAAGCACTACTGGGACCCCGGAATCGGCAAGCTTCCATGCCCACGCGAATCGGTTCGACATCTGGTAGCAAGTATCGCGTGATATTCCAAAGTTGAGCCCAGTCCCCGAAGTGAGTCCCGCGCGTGCCTCATCGATAGCGGCGCCAATTGTCTTATGGCTCGATTCGCGCCGCGGCTGCTCCTCCTTGGGCTCGCTCGACGTAACCTTCCGTCCTGCGGACTCTCGAATAAGCTCGTTGTCGTGAGCCTTCGCCTCCACGAGCAACATTCCGGGACGGCCATCTACCACGCAGGTCGCGGCGATGTCGAAGTTCGGAGTTCTGTCAGTCAACTGATCCCCCGGCAACCACCAGGCGGCCAGCCGATCGCAAAGATCGGAATCATGAACACGCGATCGCCGATGGAGTTGGCACTCCTCGAGCATTTCGAAACCGCGTGGCATCCACTGGTCGGATGCAGACACGGTTGCGAAGGGCGCCACCATTCTTGACAGGCATGCAGCGACCTCCAGATCAGATCCGTCTGTCAGAAGATGGCAGCGCGGCTTGCTCCCGCGCTGCTCATTTCTTTTCAGTCGCGGAAATGGTGCACCCACTGTTGTCATTGAACTCTTCTTCGAAAGTCTGAATTGCGCTGTTTCGCGTGGCCTACCCACGCCACGTCCTCCGGACTAACGATCCATTGAATGTCC
>CAZDGT010000188.1:0-2189 GCA_964504905.1 uncultured Bordetella sp.
CGGCTTCGGACGCAACGCCGCGTCGCTGCGGCGGCTGGAGCAGCGCGTCCATCTATTGAGCGAAAGGATGAGATTCATGGCGATCGATCTTCTGGTCCTGTCGGATGCCGTCAACAAGGCGGTGGATACGATGCAGGCCGCTATAGCCAAGGTGGATGCCCTGGCCGCGCAGGCAGCGGCATCGGGTGAGAACAGCGTTGACCCCGTGGCGCTTCAGGCATTCGCCGACTCGCTCAACGTGGCCAGCGAGAGCCTGTCTGCGAAGGTGAAGTGACGCCTAATGGAATGGGTTTCGGGCAACATCTACGTGCGAGAGATGCGGGCGAAGCGCGGCGAGCGCATGTGCGACGGCCATTCGCACAACTTCGACCACACGACGATCGTTCCCTCGCTCGACACGCCGGGCGCGGTGCGGGTGAATGCGCGGCTTCCAGATGGCAAGATCATCCAGCGCGATTTCGGCTACGGCACCCAACATAAGCCGCGGTTTCTCGTAAAGGCAGATGTGCATCACGAAATCTTCGCGCTCGATCCGCCGCCGCCTGCCTATGTCGTTGCCGTGGTGAGTGCGGCAGAACAGGCGGCGCGAGGGCAAATCTCCGCCGCGCAGCTTGAGGAGGCGGTCAAGACGTTCTGGACTGCCCACCGCGCAACAGAGATTGCAGCCTGGTGCGTCTACTCGCATCGCACGCCCCAGGGAGACGTGGTGCAGGAATATAATGGCTGGGAGAGGGCCTATTACTAATGGCCCGCCTCATCGTATGGGCCAAGCCGGATAACGATCATCCCGACCCGGTGGTTAACGCGCGAAAGTTCAAGCGCGGGATGGTGGTTGACGTTCTTGAAGACGGTCAGCACGCCGGAAACGACGTGGAAAAAGGCGACTGGTGGCGGATTGTCGAAGTGCCCGGCGAACCAGCGGCAAGTTTCGCCAGCCTGCTTCAGGCAGACCCGAAGTTCACGAAGCTGGATTTGTTTCTCTCGGAGGCGCAGTACCCGCGCAAGCGGGTGAGTGTGCTTGATTTGGACGCCATCGAGGGCGGGAAAGTTCCGGCGGACAAGCCGGTGACGGCCGACAAGGCGACGGTCGATGCCCAAGCCAAGCCGATGACCAAGCTCGACAATCCGAACGTCATTGCCCCGGTTGAAGTGATCGGCTGACATGGCCACGAAGACTATTGGCACGTCAAGCCGCGACTACGCGACGTTCGCGCTCTATGCCTCGTATCTGGACGGCCTGAATACGCTTTCCGCACCGGAGCAGGGCGACGTTTATAACGACAGCGAATTTACGCCCAGCGCGTCGATAGTTTTTACCGGCTTCGTTACGTCGTCAAGCAACACCGTCACGATCAATCCGGCGACCGGGCAAGGCTTCAAGGACGCATCCGGCGCGGCATCAAATCCGCTGCGTTATGATCAATCCAAGGGCGTGGGGATTTCCAGCTCCCTGGCCTTCGGTACGGCGATTGATATCCAGGTCGATTACGTCACGCTTAAGGGCCTACAGATTAAGACCACTGACGCTAACTCCGAGGGAGTGATTAAGCAGATCGATAGCGCCCTTACCAATGTTACAATTCGCGACTGCATCCTGGAGATGGGCGGCACTACCGCAAACAACTATCTCGGGGTCCTTTATTTCAGAAGCGGCATTCTCGAAAATGTTTTGGCAATCCAGCGGTCGCCCTCCGTTGGTATCATGGTCGGCTATGTCGGAACTGCAACAATCACAAATTGCACGGTTGTTCGGCCATCCGACATAACCGCAGCACGGCAGGCTTTCCGCAAGGAATCTGGCGGTACCATCACTATCACCAATTGCGCAGGGTTCGGCTTTTCAAGCTTCAGCACCGGTTCGGGATTTAGCGGCTCGAACAACGCATCCGACCAGACAATCGGTTTCGGTACGTCGAATCAGGAAAGCAAGACCTATTCGAGCCAGTTCGTCACCGTTACCGATGCCTCCAGGGATTTCCGTTCCAAGACCGGCGCCGATCTCATCAACAACGGCACGACCGGAACGACCGGCGACATCATTGGCCAGTCGGCCAACGGCACAAAGGATATTGGTGCCTGGGAGCTTCAGTCCGCCGGCGGCGGAGGCTTGAAAGGCCCCCTCGTCAACGGCGGGGCCTTGATTCACGGCGCGTTGATCCGTGGTGGGAGATTGGCGGCATGAGCGGCTA